>JAZDLX010000145.1:0-4307 GCA_043801585.1 bacterium
GCTCATCCGGCTCCTATTGTCCAGTCGCCGGTCTGACCCCAATCTGCCACGAATACAGCAGACCAGGCTCGCGTCGCGCAACGCAACCCAACCAGTGGGTAGCCTTGCGTTGATGACGCCGAAACCGTTTGAATTTCCGCCGTACCCAATACACCAGGGCGCGTTCCAGGTGGCGAAAGACTGGGTTCAAGGCCGATCGATAATATCGACCGTAGTAATTGACCCAGCCGCGCACAAAGGGATTGACGAATTGAGCGATCTCTTCCAGCGACTGGTTGTTACGGCTGGCGCCAAGACGCCAATCCCGAACCGTCGCTCGGATCTTCTTGGCGGCCTTGTCGCTGATCGCCGGGAGGAAGCTCACGAACGGCTTCCCCCAGCGATTCTTCGCTCGCCGAGGCCGAAAGGTATACCCCAGGAAGTCGAACTTGATGTGGTCATGGTTCCCTCGCCGATCCGAGTCTTGGCAGTAGACGATCTTCGTCTTCTCTGAATGAAGCTCCAGATGGCACTGCGTCAACCGATTGCGAACGGCCTCAAGCAGGGATTCCGCTTGAGCCCGTGTCGCGGCGTGGATGACCGCGTCATCCGCATAGCGCTCGAACAGGACGTGCGGATAATTCTGCCGCATCCATTCATCAAACGCATAATGCAGAAACAGGTTCGCAAGTACAGGGGAAATCACCGACCCCTGCGGCGACCCTTTCGTCCGCTCTTCGAGATGCCCATCCGCATGTTGCACCGGGGCCCTTAGCCACCGCTGCACATACAGAATAACCCAAGGAAGATCCGTGTGGTGCCGAACAGCTCGCATCAAGAGTTCATGATCCAGATTATCGAAAAAGCCTTTGATATCCAAATCAATCAGCCAATCCTGATGCCAGCACCGCTGCCGCGCCGTTCCCACCGCATCCAGCGCCGACTTGCCCGGGCGATACCCGTACGAGTCGGGATGGAAGTGCGGCTCAACGAGTGGCTCGAAGTACAACTTCGCCACCATCTGCGCGATGCGGTCGGCCACAGTCGGAATTCCTAAAGGTCGAACGCCTCTGCCCTGGTCTTTCGGAATCTCGACGAGCCGTACGGGTGGCGGAAAGTAGCTCCCGGAAGACATCCGATTCCAGATCTTGTAAAGATTATTCTTCAAGTCCTTCTCGAACGCCTTCAGAGACTGACCATCCACCCCGGCTGCCCCTCGATTTGCTTTGACCCTCTGGTACGCTTCCCAAACCACCTGTTTGGAAATCTCATACGACTTGCCTTTTGCCATGAACTCCTCCCTTTTCTGGTTGGTCCATTTCGTAAGGCTGAACAATTCAACCTCTTCGCTCCAGGCCCATTACAGGCCCTTCATCGCTACTACAGGTTGATCCGCCCCTGTGCCTCGCATCGGTACTCAGGTCCTTGTGGGTCCTCCACTTGGACGGCTCCCTTTACATCGAGGCGACAGGTTCCCACGTTCCACACCGGAGCCTGAATCAAGGTCACGCCACCTTTACGCCGGACGCCACCCGAGCAGTAGGCAGGTTTCTCTCGGGCTGATCCTGGGCTAACGACTACCTCCCAGTTTTGACGTCGTCCCTACGCTTTCGACGGGTCATCGGTGGTTCACTTGCGTTCGTCTCTTGGATTCTTACCTGACACGGTCTCGCCGTGCCTTTCCCGTAACGCTCACCACCCTGGCTCTTAACCAGAGCAGCTTACGGTGGTTTGGAGCCTGCTCCTGCAAGCTGGCTCCGAGGGGCCCACCCTCATCTCCAGTGCAGCACCGCGTGCCGTCCACGGCGTGATTCAGAGGTTTAGGATCGGCCTATCTGTTTACCGGCCCTTTCGTTTGCCGGTGCCTCACTAGCCCGTCCATGCCTCTTCATCACATTCCGCTTCCGAACACGCGTTCGTGGCGCACCGTCGTCCGCGTAGCGGGCAAAACGGAGGTCCGACTGCCCGCGATAGTATGCCCGCTGCCGCGCATTGCCGTGGTTGCCCTTACTGTGCAGGAACCAGTCCAGCTTGTTCAGGACAACATTGGCCAGCAACGGCGAAAGCACACCACCTTGGGGGACTCCCGTCAGGGTCGGTTGGACAACATGGTCAACGATGACTCCCGCTTTGAGAATGCGGTCAATCAGGTTGAGGAACTTGTTGTCCATGATCTTCTCCCGCAGGTTCCGTAAGATGGACTTGTGCGAGATTTCATCGAAACACGCCTTCACGTCCCCTTCGATGACCCAACTGAATCCAGCTCGGATGAGCTGTTGACAACGAAAGACGGCATGATGCGCGCTTCGATGGGGCCGAAACCCGTACGAGTGCTTATGGAACTCCACCTCGTAGATCGGTTCCAGGGCCATGCGCATGGCTTCCTGGACGATCTTG
Source organism: bacterium (assembly GCA_043801585.1). Taxonomy (GTDB): domain Bacteria; phylum Electryoneota; class Electryoneia; order Electryoneales; family Electryoneaceae; genus JAZDLX01. The sequence continues at coordinate 2,377 of JAZDLX010000145.1, forward strand.
TCCCGCAAGCACGGGATGCCCAGCGGCCGCAGTTTGCCGTTGGCCTTGGGAATCATGACCCGCCGCACGGGTTGAGGCTGATAAGTTCCATGCTTCAGTTCCAGACGTAGATGTTCGAGCTTGCTTTCCAGTCTTTCTTCGAACTGGGCAACCGTCTCGCCATCCACGCCCGACGCTTTGCCGCGTGAACGATCCAGGGTCCGTTCGCATGCCGCCCGCAACCATTGCGGGTGATGCATCAGGTCGTAGAGATTGCGGATACGCTGTGCGTGGTAGTTCTCCGCGAACAGCGTTCCCATGGTCTCCCGACTGCGCCGGTTCTCCTGGGATTGTTCCCACAGCCTTCTCTGGACTTCCGCCACGTTCATGGAGAACCCTCTCCACTAAAGAACCCTTTGGTCGTCCAAAACGAACTTCCCTGCGCCCCTTCGCCATGTGGACGGCTCTCCCGTCCTCGGACTACTACGGGCGCTCCGCCACTCAACCGCCTTATCGGAGAGGATTCAGCCGCCTCGCGACGGCCTATCTGCGCGATCTCCATACTCGGTTGAGCTTCCCAGGTTCCCTTGCTGACACTCAAGCGTCTTCGGTTAGGCTTCGACCTTTCGCATACCCAACAGCATGTCTGCTGCTCCTCCGAACGCCGCCGGATAATTGACCCTTCCGCCGGCCTGAATCTACGGAGAAAATTCCCGGGGCATCCGCCTACAACGAAAACGTCTGCCCGTTCGGACCATTCCCTGTTCCGGGCGGCGAACTCCCGGACGGCTTCAGTATTGACAGGAATGGGGGCCCGCTTTTCCCGAAGGTACTGGTCGATTCCTTTTGGTAGCCATGCGAAGACTTTGCCTGGCAGGACTGCCTCGGCTATGAAGCCTCGCCGGTGTCCCACATTGTCGGAAGAGCTGTTTCGCCAGTGATTCGCACTCATCACTAACTTACTTCCTGGGCACGATGACCGGCCAAACGGTCACGGTCTTGCGACATTGCCAACAAGGTCTCCCTGTTGTCACCTAAGTCTTCAGGCGGCAACAGGATACGTCTGGCGCACATTATACGGTGGGTCTGTATTGCAGAGGTGAATCGGTAACAGTTCCAGTTCAACGCTCGAACCAACCGGCAACTCAAGAGCCTTCGCAGGATCGACAGACAGCAGGAGGTCCACGTTCGCCACCGACCCGCTGTCGCCGCACAACAGCCGGTGGTCGCCCATGAGCCACAGGTCGTCGGGCTTGGTGATCGCCTCGTCCGGCGGCTCCGGCACCTCGTCCGGGTCGGTCAGACCCTGCTTCACGCCGGGATCGAGCAGCTTGGCCAGCTCCTCCTGGTCGAACCCCAGCAACGACCAGTCAATGCCCGCGTCCTGCAGCTCGGCCAGCTCGATCGGCAGCAGCTCGAGATTCCACTCGGCCAGTTCGCTCGTTTTGTTGTCGACAAGGCGATACGCCCGAATCTGCTCCGGGGTCAGGTCGGTGGCCACATGGACCGGCACCTCGGCCAAGCCCAGCTTCTGGGCCGCTTTCCACCGCGTATGGCCACAGACGATAACGCTGTCGGCGTCCACCACGATGGGCTGGCGGAACCCGAACCGGCGGATCGACTCGGCCACGGCGTCCACTGCCGCGTCGTTGATGCGTGGGTTCTTCTCGTACGGCTTGATCTCCGCCAGCGGCCGCAACTCAATCTTCATCACAAACCTCCTTGGTCATGGTTTCCCGGGCCGACCGCCCTGCCTGCCGGCAGGCAGGGGCCCTAAGGGTTGGCCCCCAAACGCCCAGAAACGCCTGCCTGCGGCAGGCAGGCCGCCAGGGGCCCACGGGGCGGCACGGTGGTAGTTTGGTACTCCCCCGGTGGCGTTCGTTCGCCACGGGGCAACGGGGCGTTTGCTGGGCATCCTAGAAAAGTCGGACAGTTGAAATAAAGTCTGTCTA
>JAZDLX010000062.1:0-2078 GCA_043801585.1 bacterium
CAAAGCAAGGATGGAACAGGCGGGCCTGGTATTTTCGGGCGTCAACCCCGATGTGGACCTGATCGAGATGATCGAGCTCACCGATCACCCCTGGTTCGTCGGGTGTCAGTTCCATCCGGAGTTGAAAAGCCGGCTGGCGAATCCGCACCCCCTGTTCGTGCATTTCGTCAAGGCGGCGATCGCACACAAGAACGCGCGGAAACAGGGGAAGTAGCCAATCGGTGGCGTGCAAATACATTCCATTTCTGGAACCTGTTTTCGATATTAATTGTAACCAATGGTCGATACAATCAGTCGTAGATATGCCCTGTTGACCTGAGCCGGACAGTAGGGGGGAGGTATCCATGATTCGAAACCTGCTCAAGGTCTCATTACGCAACCTCTTTCGCCAGAAGTCCTTTACTTTCATCAACATCATTGGTCTTTCCGTTGGCCTGGCGTCGGCTGTGCTGATTGCCTCTTCGGTACGCGAAGACCTGCTCTGGGATCACTTCAACAAGAACTATGACAACATCTATCGTGTTGTGCAAATTCAACAGTTCGGCGGCGTAGAATCCCAGCATGTCGCGTTCAATCAATATCCGCTTGTCCCGGCGATGATTCGTGACCTGGCCGAGGTCGAAACCGGCGCCCGTTACAAACCCTGGGGACGCAATCTTGTTCAGACCGATCCAGACAAACCGGGGCTTTTCGTAGACCAGATCGTCTTCGTGGACAGCACCTTCTTCGACATTTTCTCTTACGAATTTGTCGAGGGAAACCCAAACACGGCACTCTCCCGTCCTGAAAACGCCATACTGACGCAGGAAACGGCGCAACGGCTGTTTGGGAACGAGGATCCCATGGGTCGCGAGTTGACAGTTTTTGGAGATGTCCGTCTGACCGTGGCCGGTGTGCTTAAGAAACCCTCAACCCGCAGTCATCAGAAGTTTGATATCCTGCTCCCCATTTACAGCGGAATTGAGGGAATCAGCGATCAAATTGACAAATGGGGTGGCAACACACTCACCGCTTATGTCGTCCTTTGCAATGGAACCGATCCGAAAGAGGTGGAAAAAAAGTTCCCTGAATTCATCATCCAGTACCGCGATATCGAGGGTATCACCTTTTATTTACAAGCACTGAAGGATATTCATCTCCGGTCATCCCATATCAAATACGACCATCAGTATCAGCGCAGCAGCGAGCGTGACGTCATGGCGTATGTGGGCATCGGGATTCTTCTCCTGCTGATTGCGGGAATCAATTTCATCAACCTGTCCACGGCACAGTCACTGCTCCGGGCGCGTGAAGTGGCCGTCCGCAAAATCAACGGCGCGACACGGTGGGTGCTGGTCCGCCAGTTTCTCGTTGAAGCGTTGCTGCTTGCGATCATCAGCATGGTGCTGGCCGGCATCATCGCCCAACTCGCCGCACCGGGCTTGTCATCCCTGTTCGGCAGGCCCGTGGAAGTCCACATTCTGGGCTTTGGTTTCAACACGTTTTCGCTGCTGATTCTCGCCTTTGTATTGGGATTGGCTGCAGGTACCTACCCGGCCATCGTGCTTTCTTCGTTTCATCCTATCACCGCATTGCGCGGATCTCCCTTCAAGGGACCGAAAGGAATCTGGCTTCGCAGGGGGCTAGTCATCTTTCAGTTCACACTGGCGGTCGTCCTGATCATTGCGACAGCGGTCATCTACCGCCAACTCGCCTACGCCCACACTCGTGACCTTGGCTATGACCGTGAACAGGTGATCCTGTTGAGAAACAGCGAATCCCTTTCCCCTGAGGACCGGGTGACCTTCCGTGACCGAATCGCCAGCATCCCCGGTGTGGTTGCGGCCACAATCGTCTCCGACATTCCGCTTGGAAAAACGAGTCAGTCCACGTTCAGCTTCCAGGGTATTGCCGACGAAGGATGGATGGCGAGTTACTCGAGCATGGACCCTGAGGCTCTGCAGACGTTTGGATTTCGAATGGCTGAAGGACGCTGGTTCTCCAAGGAGATGAGCACGGATATGGGCGAGACGGATAATGTTATTGCCCTGGTCTTGAATCAAAAGGCGGTAAGGAGTCTCGGCCTTGAGCATCCGGTG
>JAZDLX010000158.1:0-7012 GCA_043801585.1 bacterium
GTGCCGGGATTCTGCTGCCCGCCGGTCATTGCAGTGATGTCGTTGTCCACGATGACGATGGTGATGTTGACGTTGCTGGTCACCGCGTCGAGCAGGCCGGTCAATCCGCTGTGGAAGAAGGTGCCGTCGCCGATGACCGCCACCTGCGGGTGTTTCGGGTCTCTTTCGGCAAGTTTTGCACCGATGGAGTTGCCGATGGAGGCGCCCATGCAGAAACAGGTGTGCAGAGATTCCAGCGGCGGCAGGGCTGCGAGGGTGTAGCAGCCGATGTCGCCGTATACATCCGCGTTCACTTTTTTCAACGCCATGTAGATCCCACGGTGCGGGCAACCGGCGCAGAGCACCGGCGGTCGCGGGATCACAGGCTCCCCTTTAACGGGGATCGGAGACTCGCCGATCAACCCGGCGTCAAACAACCCCCTGGCAACCTTGTCGAGGTTCAGTTCACCCTCGCGGGGGAAATACTTCTTCCCCTCCACCGCGATCCCGGCGATCTTCGCCTCCTCCTCGAGGAATGGTTCCAGCTCCTCGACGACGATCACCCGCTTGCAATGTTCGGTGAGCTTGCGAGCCTTTTCGTCGGGAAACGGCCAGGGCATGCCGACTTTCAGGAAGCTGGCCTCGGGCATCAGCTCGCGGATGTAGTTATAGGCAACGCCCGCGCTGATGAATCCGACATCGGCGCTGTTCAACTCGAGACGGTTGCCTTCCCATTCATTGGAGAACTTATGAAGCTCGCGGGTGCGGTTTTCCGCAAAGGTGTGGCGCGGTTTCGCGAAAATGGGCATCATCACGAAGCGTTCGATCTCGCGCGTGAAATGCTCACCACGAACCGGCTCGCGCCACTCACCGAGGGTCACCAGTCCCTTGGCGTGCGCGATCCGTGTCGTCTCACGCAGCATCACCGGGGTGTTGAAACGCTCGGACACCTCGAAAGCGAGCTTCGTGAAATCGTGTGCGTCCTGACTGTCCGAGGGATCGAAAACCGGTATCTTGGCGAACCTGGCGAGGATGCGGTTGTCCTGTTCGTTCTGCGAGGAGTGCATCTCGGGATCGTCCGCCGAAACAAGCACGAAACCGCCACGGACACCGGTGTAGGTGAACGTCATCAGGGGATCCATGGCGACGTTGACACCCACATGTTTCATCGTCACCAGGGTGCGAGTGCCGGTCAGGCTCGAGCCGATCCCCACTTCAAGGGCGACTTTCTCGTTGGGCGACCATTTCGCGAAGATTCCCGGCAGGGTGCTGAAGACCTCGAGGATCTCCGTCGAGGGCGTGCCTGGGTAGGCAACGGCGAAGTAGCATCCCGCCTCCCTCGCACCGTGGGCAATCGCTTCGTTGCCAAACATCAGAATACGGTTTTTATCCGTCGTGCTCATCGCGATACTCCGTAGACTTTCGCGGATTCTTCTCCGTTCAGGAAACGCAAGCCACCCTCGGCCAGCGCCAGCATCTCTTCCTCACCCGGCAGCAGGACGACCGGCGCCAGCGGTTCGATGGCTTCCATCAGATCGTTTACCAGCCGTTTGCTGTTGGCCAGCCCACCGGTGAGGACGATTGCGTCCACACGACTCATCAGGGCGGCGGTCATCGCGCCGATTTCCTTGGCGATCTGGTAGACCATCGCGTCATAAACGAGTCTCGCCTTTTCATCTCCGGCCTCGATCCTGACCTCGACCTCTTCAAAGCTGGAAGTGCCGAGGAAACCCATAAAACCGGATTCGCGGCTGAAGATCCGTTTCGATTCGTCATAACCTTTGTCGCGTACGAAATCCATCACTCCCTGCAGCGGCAACGCTCCGGCACGTTCCGGGCTGAACGGTCCCATCCCCAGCAGGCCATCGTTGACATCCACAATCCGGCCGCCGAGAAGCGCTCCGATGGAGATGCCGCCGCCGAGATGGGCGACGACAAAACGTGTCTCCGGGAACGGTTTGTTCAGTTTCCGGGCGGTGCGGCGGGCGACGGCTTTCATGTTCAGCGCGTGGCTCCGGCACTTCCGTTCGATCCCCGCAACACCCGAGATCCTCGCCACCTGGAGGAATTCATCGGTCGTCACAGGATCGACCACACAGGCGGGAATGTCCATTTCGGAGGCGAAACGGTGGGCGAGCATCGGCCCGAGATTGCTGGCGTGCTCGCCGTACCGGGCGTTTTTTACATCCTCCAGCATCGCGGAATCGACCTTGTAGATGCCGCCTTCGAGGGGTCGGAGCAACCCGCCGCGTCCGACAACGACATCCAGTGTCCCGCGCAATGGCGCAGGAAGCACCTCGGCGATGAGCTGGAAACGGTATTCGAGTTGGCCGGCGACAGTTCCGAAGGAATTCAAGGTGTTGGGATCGTGACGAACGCTCTCGCGCCATACCTCGCTTTCACCATCGAAAACAGCGACTTTTGTCGAGGTGGCGCCGGGGTTGATAACAAGAATGCCCTGAGGCACAACATTCTCCTTCTTCGGGTGCAGCTCTTGTGAATACTGAGGCAAGATACTCGCATACGGGCATCGCCTGAAAGGAGAGCGAGGAATGTTCGACACCCCTAATGCCATTGATTATCAATAGGATGCAACGAGTTCCCATCCGCTGCCGAACCCCCTTCAGTGGACGGGGGAAAATGCTACGATGGGAACTGATCGGTCGTTCTCACGTTCCCGAGAAATTTGGCGTTCAACGAATGGATCCACCTGTTGAATCGGGAACTCCGGCAGCGATTATCGCGGTAAAATAAACCTCGGTAGAATGCAGTCCCCAGGTAACTTTCATTTCAACTTCCCTTGGGGGCTGGAGCAGGATACGGGGATCGTCGGGTTTTACGGTGACCTTGTGAACGCCCACCGTGACATTCCGGATCAACTCCCCCGACCGGCCCACTGTCTGACCATCCACGATCACATCACCCTGTCCCTGGTCCAGCGTAACCAATAATTTTGGCGCCGCGGCCCGACCACCCACGTACACAGCGACGGCAAGCGCAAAGAAAAGGAACATCAGAAAACGGTCACGAGCGTGCCGTTCCCGTGTAGATTTTCGCTCCTGCCGCTCCCATCCGGCGCGGCGTTGTTCCCCCCTGCGGCTGATGGACCGCTCGACATGCATTGCGCTTCGACGAGCACTCTCGACCACAAAGGGATCGCGCCGCACATTCGGTTTGATCTTTCTCCCCGCCATCATCCCCTCACAATGAAGCTATGTACAATTTACACCCTGGCGGTTCGCAGTGGGCTCCAGCCCATCGTTTTTTTTGGCAGAGTGTTTGCAATACCCTGTGACACATGGGTCGATTGAATAGTTGTAATCTTTGATAATTTGTAACTTGGAAAGCGAGTTGACAAACGTTGAAGTCGCCGGATCGCCACAGTGTGGTTCTCGACCATACGTTTCCAATTCCCTGAGAGATGAAAAGCCAGTTCCGCTCGGCCCACGCGGCTGTGTACGTTACCGCACAAGCGGTTGACAAACAGCCGCAGATGAACGATGGAAACAAGTGAACGATTTGAGGGAGGATAGAAAGGTGAAAATGCTGCGACTGACGCTGCTGGCCACCCTGACGGGTCTGCTGCTGATGCCTGTGCGGATGTTCGCTCAGGAGATCAAAGTCCTCGACGAAAAAACCGTCGTGGTGCGTGCACAGGGGATGGCCGAAGGAATCAAGAATAAATCGAAGCGCGAAGGAATCGCGTTCGACGACGCAAGGCAAAAAGCGGTTCTCCTGTTGGTCAACGACATGCTCCGGCAACCGGATGAGAAGAAGGCGTTCGAGAAGGTCAAGGACCAGTTCCTCGCGGAGGCCAACAGCTTCATCATGAACGCCCATTACCTGCGCAAGGAAAACTACGACAAGCCGATCCTCCAGACGACGGTCGAACTTGACGTAACGATCAACCGCGATCTCGTGCAGCAGAAACTGATCGCATTGGGGATTATCAAGGGTGCGCAGGAAGTGCGCCAGGAGCTGGATCGCTTCTCGATCATGCCCTACCTCGACATCGCCAACTCGGACGCGGAAGCGTTAAAGTACAAGGACCTTTTCTACACCCGTGTGCGTGTCTTCTTCGAGGATCAGAACATCCCGACAGTGGGTCAGGATGAGGTCGCCGCGCTTGAGAGCGACGAGGAAATGCTTTCGATGCTGAAGGGCAGCGCCAGCAAAGAGGGTGAAGAAGATCCGGCACTGCAGATCGCGCGGAACACCCCGGCGGACATCTTTGTCAAGATCACCGCCCGCATCGAGACCGGTTCCTACAAGGGCAACGTGACGAAGAAAGTTGTGCTGACCGTGGGTGCATACACCGTGATGACCGGCGAGTTCATCGGATCCAGCGAGGGGATGAGCGAACCGCTTGCCCTCTCCTCCGAAGGTGCATCCGTTGGTGCCGGGATCGACCAGGCGATGAACCAGGCAATGACCAAGGTGATGGACCGGTTGACGAGTTTCTGGCGGGACTACACGAAGAACGGACGCCCGGTCAAACTGATCTTCACCGACTTCTCATTCGGTGACATCCGTTGGGTTCGCGAGGCGCTGCAGACACTGGCGAACGATCAGAAGCGGTTGAAAGCGGCCGGGAACGTGAGCGAGTACATGGTCTGGTACAGCGGCACACCGGAGGACCTGATGTACGAGATTTATGACGTGCTGTCCGCGCATGACATCGCACTGACCGAGGATCCGGTGATGATCAGCAATACGATTCGTTTCTACCGGAAACAATAGTGCATTATATAGGATAAAAAGAAAAGAAGAGACAGGATAGACAGGATAACACATGCAAGATGCACACGATGACTCAAGTCATGTTAATATCATCGTTAAATGTTTAAAACAATTATTTATTCTTTAATCTTGTATATCATGCGTTTTTTATCATGTGTATCCTGTTTATCCTGTTCCTGAGGTTTCCTGTTCCAGATGTTAAAAAAGGAGTCTGCCATGCAGTCCCGATCAATAAGCCTGCTGCTCGTCGCCGCCTTTGTCGCGACGATGATCGCCGCGACCGTTGTCTTCGGCGCCACCGAGGTGGTGGTCGATGGAGTCGGCGCGGACCGTGAGACCGCACTGCTCGATGCACAGCGGAACGCTGTCGCCACTGTCGTCGGACAGATGGTGGACAGCAAAACGCTCGTCGCCAACTACGCCCTCGTCTCCGACAAGATCCTGACGAGCAGCAGCGGCTATGTCAAGACCTACCAGGTGGTCACCGAAGGAGCGGACCCCGCCGGCTACCGTGTGCGGATTCGCGCCGTCATTGAAACCGGTAGTATTCGCAACGACGTGAACGCCATCGCCGTGCTCTCGGCAAGGCAGGGAAATCCACGCTTCATCGTGGTACCCGACCCCTCCCCCACAGCGAGCGCTTTCAAACCGGGAGATCCAGCGGTTGACCAAGCGAAACGCGGCGTTCAGGAATACCTCGCCGAGCGTCAACTTCAGGTGATCGAAGCGCCTGCCTACAATGTGACCACGGGATTGCTCAGCCCCGCCGCACTCAAGGATCTCTCGATCTGGGGCGCGGGACTCGGTGCGGAGTACGTGGTCTATTACAGCGTGCAGGCTGATCAGAAACAGGCGGGGCGCACGTTCAAGAAGGCCGAGGCCTCCGTGGACCTGAATGTGGTCCACACCGGTTCCTACAGGATCGTCGCGCAGGTCAGCGGGCAGGCGATGGGATCGGACAAGGATGCCGGCGACGCTGTCCGCAAGGCTGCCCGTGAGGCGGGCAAGAACGCCGCCGGGAAAGTGGTGGACCTCGTCCTCGCCGACTGGTCACGGACGGGCACGACGGCTGGCCAGACGATCACCCTGGCGATCAACAACATTCAGGGGAACGATCTGCAGGCGTTCGAAGACGCGTTGCAGCAGACAGGCATGGTCAAGCAGGTGATGCGGCGGGATTTCAAGAATGGCAGCGCATCGCTGCAGGTGATGCTCGACGGTGGTCCGAGTGATCTCGGCGCAGCGGTGGCGGAAGTGCTCGGCGACAAGGGCTGGAACTGGGCGCTGACCGGCGGCGACAGCCAGTCGCTCACCTACACCGTTCCAGAAGAGGTTAAAGCGGACACCGGCGGCGAGGTGATGGGCGAGTAGCGGAAACACTGGCCACAAGATCTAGATGGTGGCACCTCATTGAATACAAAACCCGATTCCGTCCACGGAACCGGGTTTTTCATCCTCTATTTGGTCTGGCTAGCACAATGGCCGGATCTAACACTGTTGTGTCATTGCCCGGCTTGACCGGGCAATCCAGTTTCATAGAGAGTACTATCGCTCTGGATCCCCCGATCAAGTCGGGGGACGACAAATAAATCCTGTGTCATTGCCAGCCATGCCAGTCGTTTGGCGTGGCGCGGCAATCTCCAATTCAGTTTCTCATCGCCATATACAAATTGGAGATCACCGTGCGTTCCCGCTGACGCGGAAACGCTGGTGATGACTACAAAGTAGTCATCCTGAAAGTAGTAAAGAATCTATGAGCTTATTGTAACCCGGGACTATAGTCTCAGGCCATTCATAGCGGACCATTCACACAGAAAACCATTAGTAGAAACCCGGCCATCCCGCAGAATGCTGGCGATATTTCTATGCGGCTGCGGGCGGGCTGGCCGGGCCACCCGACTTTGTGCATTATGAAACCCGGGACTGAAGTCCCGGGCCACCCCGCCATCCTCTATTTGGTCTGGCTAGCACAATGGCCGGATCTAACACTGTTGTGTCATTGCCCGGCTTGACCGGGCAATCCAGTTTCATAGAGAGTACTATCGCTCTGGATCCCCCGATCAAGTCGGGGGATGACAAATAAATCCTGTGTCATTGCCAGCCATCCGCCAGCTGGCGGATGGCGTGGCAATCTCCAATTTCTTGGTTCAGTCTGAGAACACCACCATGCAAACCCCTGGGAGATCACCGCGCGCGTCTGACGACGCACTGGTGATGACACCTCGTGCCAAGGTCAGTAACCTGCTTGTAGCCCGGAATCTCGATTCCGGGGAGATGGATTCTTCCGCACACA
>JAZDLX010000161.1:0-51704 GCA_043801585.1 bacterium
TGACTGCTGAATCAGTGGTCAATAGACTCCGTCGCAGTGGAGTCGGGGGCGGATTCTTCGTTTTGTTCCTGAGCCGCAGCGCCCTCTTCGTGGGAGTTTTTCTTCAACGGCATTCCGTTATCCCCATAAATCTCCGCGCGCGCCCGTATCGGCCTGGCTTCCTCCGCATGGAAATCGCCCCTGTCCATCGTATCGAACAGCGTAAGGATGATAAAGATGCTAAGAAAGACCAGCGCTCCCGCAAAAAAAAAAACTTCCATAGAGCTTGCTGTCGTGCAGCAGGTGCATGAAGAAGAGGGCAACGAAAACGGCCTTGGTGATTGCGATGAGCATCGCCACGACCAGGTTCCAAGAACCGAAGTTTATCCGTGACACGGTCACAGTGATGATGGTCAGCACAATCAATGCCGCCGCAACCTTCAGGTAGGTGGAAACCGGCGCGATGTGTCCGCCCTGGACATCCGTGTCTTGCGTGTGTTCGCTCATCATTTCACCCTACCAGATAAAGCAACGGGAACAGGAAAATCCAGATGATGTCCACGAGGTGCCAGTCGAGGCCGGTCACCTCGACCGGGTTGTAGTAATGTGCGCCGAAACGGCCCTGGCGGGTCCACAGGATCATCCACAGAATGACACCCATCCCGATCAGCACGTGAATACCATGCAACCCTGTCATCATGAAGTAGATGCTGAAGAAGACGTGGGGGTTGGTTCCCTCGATGCCAGTGTAGGTGTAGTATCTCCCGGGAAGTTAACCGAGGTGTAACTTATGGGCGTACTCGTGGTACTTGATGAACATGAACGTCGCCGCGAGCAGCATGGTCGCCCAGAGATACCGCTCCGCCGGTTTGGGCCGATCCAACCTGCAACGACCGAATCGCCAGCGCAATGGTCAGCGAGCTGGTGATCAGCACGATGGTGTTGAGCGCACCCATTCGATCGGCTTGCTGGTGTCCCAGCTTTCGCAGACCGGAAGCAGGTTCGGGTTGTCGAGACCCACCTGTTTGTGGCTGCTCATGCAGGTCTGGGTGGGAGGAACGTTGGCGTGACGACTTTGTTCGACCTGGCTGTGGCAGTAACGGCAATTCATCCCAAGGTCGCCGGCGTGGAGCTTGTGGCTGTACTTGACGGGCTTGCAGGGGGCGGTAACCGACGTCGGTGAACTCAGGTGATCCCCAGTACCAGAAAAAGAAAACGACGAACGCGATTCCGAATACAAACGTCCCAGCGATCACTGGAAGGAATCGGTCCATCTTCCGCGAGAAAATCTATGCCAAGGTCTTGTTCCCTTGCTTCGGTCGCCGGGCGGGAATATAAATCCGCGTGTCCCGGTTCCGTACTGTTGTTGGTAAGTGACCCGCGCCACACCCCACTTGGGCTCGGAGGGTTCTGGCAGGTCAGCGGTGGGTTTTGAACGGATGGAGCAAACGACGCTGACCAACAGGTTCTGCGTTCTCAATTCTCAAGAAAAATGACAGTTATGAAAATGTTCGGGGTGCTTAACGATTGCAGGCTGCAAAGGCCAGACAGCCAATGCGGTGAAAGCCTCCTCACAATCAGACGGCCCTGAACTCCCTCGTAAACGGCGAAGTTTAGCAACCCTAACTATCTCACGCAACCCAAAACACCACAAGAGAAGAGAATGGCGCCGCAACAATCGCGGCGCCTGTTCTTCATACAACACAAAGAAAGTGTCAGAAAAACAGCTACTTCTTCATCTCGTCCTTCATCCGCCAGTTCCAGGCGCCGGAACGGTCGCGCAACACCTTGTCAAACCATTCGACCCGTATCAGGCGGCTCTGCAGGTAGGTGTGGCGGCTGTGTGCAGCCAGGCCATGATCCTCGTCCGGCCAATGGAGGAACCAGACGTTCCGGTTGAGGATCTCCAGCGCGGTGTACAACTGGTAGGTGTTGCTGGGTGGGACATTGTTGTCCGCGTCGCCGTGGGTGATCAGGAGCGGGACTGTGATGTTGTCGGCCCGGTACACCGGCGACCAGAGGATATACTTGTCGGTGGCGTTCCACGGCCAGGAGCCGGCGGCGGCCATGTCGTTGTAGAGGAATCCCCAATCTCCTTCGCCCCAGTACTCCGCCATGTCGTAGATGCCGGCGTGAGCCGCGCCGGTGGCATAGGGGTAGAAGTCGGGGTCGTCCTTCGGCATCGCCAGCAGGTAGACGGTCAGGTAGCCGCCGTAGGAACCGCTTGTCGGAGCGACACGTGTGCTGTCGACGCCGGGGACATGCGCCACAATGTTCCGGACTCCCTGGTTGATATCACGGCTGGACAGCGTGCCCCAGTCGTTCGGGTGGGTGTTCGCGAACTCGTGGCCGTACCCGGCAGCGCCGCGAGGCACGGGAATATAGACGAAGTAGCCGCGGGTCGCGTAGAACTCCGAATTCCATTCCCATCCGTCGCCAAACCCGATCACTCCGCCGTAAAAATCGACGATCATCGGATAGGATTTCGTGGCGTCATAGTCCTGCGGATAGAAGAGGTAGCCTGGAATGGTGACTCCGTCGCTGTTGACGTAGTCGTAATCCACGACCTTCGCCGGGGGGCCAATCAACCGGCGGAATTCCGAAGAGAGCGTGATCAGTTTCGAGCCTTTGCCACTTCGTCCGTCGCCGACCCAGACGTCCGGGACATCGTTCAGCACATCTCCCTGGTAGGCGATGGTGCGCACGCCCCTTGCCGTCGCAAAGGCCATCTGTTGAGCGCCGGGCGTCGTCATCGAATGCGTAGTGAAGGTGTTTTTCACGGGATCGTATTCGCCGGATAGAGCCTTCTTGTTGTAAACGCAGTCGAAGAGGATGACGCCGTCACCGTGCCAGACCATCTCGCCGTCGCCGCCGGTTCCGTAGTAGAACATGCTGATGGCGGGCTCGAAATCCATGGCAACATTCCTCGCGGTGCCGCTCGCAACGTCCAACAGCCAGAGGTCGCCGTCGGCGTCGTTGATCGCAGGATAGGTGTTGTCGTTGCCGGAGACGGGGTAGCGTCCGGCGACGAAGGCAATCGTCCGTCCGTCCGGGCTGACCGCAAACGAGGTGTTCCCGTCGCGCTGGAAGCGTTCGGTGTAAAGGCTGGTGGTTTCACCCGTTGCGAGGTCGACACGGAGGAATTCCGTTTTCTCGTAGGGGCGTTCGTTTGTCGGCAAGGTGCGCATGAGGATCAGCGACTTGCCGTCCGCTGTCACCCGGTAGCCGTCCGGACCGTATCGTCCCTCCCAGACCGGCGCATCAACATTCCCCTGCAGACCGAGCCATCGGATCTGGCTGTGGTCCCGCCAGTCCGGCCAACGATCCATCAAATTCCACATCACCTTGTAGGGCTTTTCGTTTTCCGGGGCTGCGATTTTCCTGACATAGAAGAGCCCGCTGCCGTCCGCCGACCACGAGAACATCGTCGCGTCTTCCAGTCCCCTGACAACCGGGGTCAACGAGCCGTCTGACGGGCTGAAGAGAAGCAAGTCCGAGCCTTTTTCCTCCGCCGGCACCTCGACGAGCAGTTTACTCCCATCCGGGGACCAGCGCACCGATGTGATACCGTTGCTTCCTCGATACTCCCAAACCAACTGTTTCTTCCGTGTATCCCACACCTGGAGCTGCGAAATCCTTGTATCTGTCTCGCGATCCCACGATTGAAGGATGGTGGCCAGCATCCTGCCATCAGCGCTGATCTCGAGGTCTTCCACGGTTTCCCGCAGGTAATAATCCCAGATATCGAAAGGGTGGCGCGGATCGAGGGTTACCGCCGGGGCAACCGCGCCGCTGTCCGGCGTCCAGGTGACCGTCAGGGCGCTTCCCTCGCCGGTTCCATCCGACGCCATTACCATCAGGAGTCGGCGTTTGCCCTGGTCGAGAGTCGTGTCCGCGTTCATTGTTGCGCTCGAATCGACAGCCTCCTTGCGCACCATCACCTCGTTTCCTTCGAGCCACATGTGGAAGGGTGACTCTCCTGTGACGGTAAAGGTGCCATGTTGCCAGACGGGCACCTCCAGATAGGTTGCCGCAACGAGCAGGCTGGCACCTTTCGGCAGTTCGAGTGAGCCCTGTTTCAGGGAATAGGTTTTTTCCGGTGTGAGGTGGATTAGGGTTCCTTTTTCGGGCCAGAAGGTCGTCACATCCACGGGCGGAGAATCGAGAATTCGTTCAGCCACCCCTCCACCCAGCTCTTTTTCCACAGCAACGGTGAACATCTGAGGTCCGGCAACCAGCCACTTATCGATCTCGATTTGTGCGTTGGCGAAACCGTGCGCAAGAAAAAACAGCAACAGCATGGATGGAATAGCGAAGGTGCGTTTCATCTGTATCTCCGCAACTATTGAACTGGTGACACCCTCCCATTGGTTCAGGGTGAAGTTAGCCCTCCAAGTCCGAAAGTGCACCTCCGGCACCGGCCTCCGCCCGGAGAGGTGTTTCAGCACGCAGTCGTTCAGAGAGGCTCCGCGAAATGCTATATTTCCGAAACGGAGTTACAGCCTTGCAAGGGGGTAAGGATTATGACCCGGTTTGACGATCCTCGACAGGACGAGTTCGGGGAGGGGACCCACGAGGGGGACGGGTACGATTTCGATGGAACAACGTCCCAAACGCCGTGGAACCGCATTCGCAACACCGCAGACCGCCTCGTCTCCCGCACTCTCGATGTCGCCGGAGATATTGCACAACGCGGATTTATCGAGGTGGAGGTTGCCAGCCTGCGTGTCCGTCTGAAAACGCTCTACGCACGTCTTGGCGAACTCGTCTTTCGGAAAAAAATCGCCGAGGAGGGCGAAGACATCCTCAGCGATCCCGAGGTGGTTGGCCTTTTTGACCAGATTCAGGCGACCCACAGCGAGATTGCCTCGGAACGGCATCGGCTCGGGCGGCTGAAGGAAATGGCCCGCCGGGACGAAACCGCCGGGGCGTGACGCGGATCCGGGCAACTGAACTGTGCGTTCGGTTAAATGCGTTGGAGTATAAAACAACAGTCTTGTAGGCCGGGTCTCCGAACCCGGCTTTTTCTATTTGTCCTGGCTGATAGCATTCCCGGCTTGCGGGGTAACCGGGCCACACTCGTATCTTGGGAACGCTCACAACGAGAGATTCTTCACTGCGTTCAGAATGACATACAAAGAAAGCCGGGTTCGGTGACCCCGGCCTACAAAACTTTGGAGATCACCGCGTGCCGAACCGTCGGCACTGGTGATGACACCAGCAAAATTCCCAGGCAGTTTGACAGATTACGGCTTTTCTAAATTGTCTGGAAAATCTCGTGCGTTCAAGCCGTTTCAAAAACGCCGAATTTGGCGTACTTGTCGATGCGGTTTTCCACGAGAGTGTCGGGGTCAAGCCCGTCAAGTTCGGAGAGATTCCTAAGGAACGCCTCCTTCAGGTTCGACGCGGTGACGTTCCAGTCCCGGTGCGCTCCGCCGAAAGGCTCCGGAATGATTTCGTCTATCAGTCCCAGGTCCTTGTGGTCACTCGCGGTGAGACGTAGCGCCTCGGCGGCCTTGTTCGCCAGGGTGGCATCCCGGTAGAGGATGGAGGCGCACCCCTCGGGGGTGATCACCGAGTAAATGGAATTTTCCATCATCAGGATTCTATCCGCGATGCTGATCGCCAGCGCCCCTCCGGAGCCGCCTTCGCCGATGACAATGGCGATGACCGGAACACGAAGCTGGGCCATCTCGAAAAGGTTCCGCGCAATCGCCTCGGCCTGGCCACGCTCCTCGGCTCCCAGCCCCGGGTAAGCTCCGTTGGTGTCAATCAGGGTAAGAATCGGACGACCGAATTTTTCCGCAAGCTTCATCACGCGAAGCGCTTTGCGGTATCCCTCGGGGTGCGGCATCCCAAAATTCCGATCCAGGTTCTCGCGGGTTGACCGACCCCGTTGATGGCCGATAATCGCTACCTCTTTGCCCTCTATTTTACCGAGGCCCGCAATGATCGCGTGGTCGTCACGGTACCCCCGGTCCCCGTGCAACTCCTGGAATCGGTCGGCGATCAGATGGATATAGTCAAGGGAAAAGGGACGTTTGGGATGACGGGCGAGCTGAACCCGTTGCCAGCGGGAGAGGCTGGAGTACACCTCTTCACGAAGTTTCTGCGCCTTCGCTTCGAGCTGGGCGATCTCTTCGGAGATGTCCACTTCGCCGCCCTGGGAAAGCTGGCGCATCTCCTCGATCTTGGTTTCCAGCTCCACGATCGGCTTTTCAAAGTCGAAAACGAGGTCTCTCATGCACTCCCCTCAAGGCGTTGCCCCGCGGAAACAACGGAGCAGAAAATAGCGGTTCCTCCCCCCGATAGCAAAGGTCCCGTATCGACTTGTCAACCTCGAAACGCCCGACCACCAACCTTCAGAATCATGGGTTTCTTGTGGGGCCAGATCGTGACATAACGGAGATAACACCTCCACTCCTTCCTTAAGACCTTGGTTTTCAGGCGCCGGTATACTACGTTTCCGAGTGGAATCACGCCCAGGAGGAACAATTGTGATCCCCGCCGTCAGCATCATCATTCCAGCGACAAACGAGCATGCCACGCTCGAGCGCAGTCTTCCGCTGATCCTTGCCCAGGACTATCCGGATCCCTTCGACATTTTGATCATCGATTCCGGCTCAACGGACGGCAGCCGTGAATGGTTGACGCAGCTCGCCACGGAGGAGCCGCGCCTCCACCTTTACCTGCAGAAGCCCGGCGATTTCCACCACGCCGGTACGCGGAATCTTGGCCTTGCGATCACCAAGAGCGAACGGGTCGTCTTCATGGCAGGCGACGCGATGCCCGTGGACGTTAAGTGGCTTGCAAACCTGATCCGGCCAATGCAGGAAGATGCTCGCATTGCCGGGACATACGGCAGACAGTTGCCGCGCGAGGACGCCGACATATTCAACCGGCTGCGCACCCTCTATAACTATCCTGAAACGGGAGTTGTGAAGACGCTTCATGATCCACCGATGACCGCCAAGGAGCGTTTCTTCTTCTCTTCGGTAAACTGCTGTCTCCACAGGAAACGGATGGGCGAGGCGCGGTTTGACGAGGGAGTGCCGGTCAACGAAGATGTCGCCCTTTCCTGGCAGCTACTCTATTCCGGTTGGAAAATCGCTTACGTTCCGGAAGCGGCGGTCGTGCACTCGCATAACCGCAGCCCTGTCGAAATCCTTCGCCGTTACTATGACAATGCGGTCACCTACAAGCACATCGGCATTCATCAATCCGGCGATCGGACGTTGGCTCATGATGCCGGAGGGTTCGGACATTTTGTGCTGAGGGCGATGCGCGGCAAGTCCGCTAAGGAATGGCAGGAGGTAGGAACCGCAATGCTGTTTGGAGCGTTCGGTCTGGCGCTGGGTCGACTTCATCCGATCCTGCCCCGTTTCATCGGGCGCCGGATCAGCATCTATGGGGTGGAATAGCCGCAGAAACCTTTACTTCAGGAGTCCGAACATTGCCCGGAAGCGAAGCTTCCAGACCATCCAGATCGCCTCGTAAACGATCTTCTTGCTCA
Organism: bacterium; assembly: GCA_043801585.1. GTDB lineage: Bacteria > Electryoneota > Electryoneia > Electryoneales > Electryoneaceae > JAZDLX01. Next base: position 7,493 of record JAZDLX010000161.1, read on the forward strand.
TTTTCGACTGTCCAAGCCTCCGTTCGGTGAACACGATCGGACACTCGATCAGCTTGAACCCTTTCTTCCAGATCTTGAACTTCACTTCGATCTGGAAACTGTAACCGTTCGAATGTATCCTGTTCAGATCGATGGCGCGGAGTGCGTCGGCACGAATCACCGCGAATCCCGCGGTGAGATCGCAGAACGGCATCCCGGTGGCGAAGCGGCTGTACACGGAGGCGAAATAGGAGAGAAGCAGCCGTTTCAACGGCCAGTTAACGACGTTGACGCCGTCTACGTACCTGCTTCCGATGACAAAATCCGCCTCTTCCTCCTCGGCTATCTGCATCATCTGAATGATGTCTTCCGGATTGTGTGAAAGGTCGGCGTCTATCTCCACGACTGCGTCATATCCTTTTTCGAGAGCCCAGGTGAACCCGGCAACGTAGGCGGTGCCGAGTCCCATTTTACCGGTTCGGCGCAGAAGGTAAATTCGCGGTTCTTTCTTCAACATTTTCTCGACGATGTCGCCTGTTCCGTCCGGGCTGGCATCGTCCACGACCAGAACGGCAATCCGGGGATCGTTTGCCAGCACGCGTTCGATTACCGTGACAATGTTCTCTTTTTCGTTGTATGTGGGAATGATAGCCAGCAGGTTCTTAATCGGTTTCATGATTCCCCGTCAGTTGAATGACGCTTCCCGTTCCCTGTATTGTCGCAACGCTCCTTCAACATCCAGAAACTGGAGTTTAAGCTCTTTTTCCGCCTTATCCACTACCAACCCGCCTTGAAGTGGACGAGGCGCCGGCTGGTCGAGAAGCCTCGTCAGGGTAGGCTGAATCGGGTCCGGATTCAAACCGTAGGCTTGAGCAATGTGACGTGCAAACTCGAATCGGTTAATAATCTGGCGTCCGGCAACATGGTACAGACCTGACTTTTTCAACGAGATCACCTTCCGAATGGCGCGAACCAGATCTCCTACAAACGTGACATTCGACATCTGATCACTGACAACACGAACCTGTTTGCCTTCGCGCAGTTTCCCCACCAGCCAAGAGACAAAGTTTGGTTTCAGGTACCGTCCCCGACCGAACACTGAAACGGTCCGGATGATCGCCAGGTCGATGCCTCCGCCAAGGGCCGCATTTTCCGCGGCAAGTTTACTTTTGCCATAATAGGAAAGCGGATCGGGGCGATCCAGCTCGGAGTAGGGTCCAGCCTCGCCGTTGAATACGTGGTCGGTGGATAGCAGAATCATCCATGAACCCGTCCGGCGAGCCGCCTCGACGACATTCTCGACGGATCGAACATTCACCTGCCAGCACCGTTCCCGCGCCACCTCGCAGGTGTTCAGCGAGGTCATCGCCGCCGTATGAACGATCACACCCGGCTGAATCCGGCGAATCAGTTCGATCGTTTCATCCCGCTCGGTCACGTCCTGGTGGTGGTATTCGTATCCGCGCAAACCGGAGAAAAAGCTGTCCTCGTGCAGGTCGATGCCATCCATCCGTTCCAGGTCGGCACCCAATCCTTCCACCAGCGCCTGGCCAATGAGACCGTGGCACCCTGTAACGAGTACACGAATCATCAGGCGAGGGGCACCTTGAAGCCATTTGCGGCGAACTCGTCGAGTTTTTTCGCCACGCCGGGATCTGTCAACGCCACGATACGCGCCGCAAGAACACCCGCGTTGATCGCTCCTGCCGTGCCGACCGCTACCGTCGCCACCGGAACGCCCCCAGGCATTTGAACTGTGGAGAGCAAACTGTCGAGACCGTCCATGAGACCCCCGGGAAGAGGAACGCCGATCACCGGCAACCGGGTTCGTGCAGCGACGTTTCCCGCGAGATGGTTCGCCATTCCCGCCGCGGCGATCACCACAGAGAATCCGCGTTCGGCCAGCGTGCTCACATACAGCGCCACCTCCTCGGCGTTGCGGTGCGCGCTGAGTACCTTCGTCTCGTACTCGATGCCGAACCAGTCGAGGATCGGATGAGCCCGTTCGACGGTTTCCCGGTCGCTCACGCTCCCCATCAGGATCGCCACTTTCGCCATGTGTCTTTCCCTCTCCTGTTGTCCGGCTTTCAGTTTCTGCTCTATGGGACAAACGTGTTCATGATGATGTCAAGTTGACGCAATAAAGGCTCCTTTTGCCGATCCGGCGCGAACACCGAACCGTCGAGAAGGTACAAGGTGCCGTTGTCGTGCAGCAAGTATGCTTCAAACGGACCCCCTCCAATCGAACCGTAGGTTTCCCAGACGCCCTCGACGCGAAGCGCTTCCAGCCCGCCCAGGTTCACCATCCTTGAACGAAGAATGGCTGGATTCACCCGGACAGAATCCGCGTAGCTTTTTCCAATGCGATTACGCAAGGCGAGCAACGTATCGACGGTAACATCCTCCGGTGTACCGAAGATCCAGGCGACGAGCAGGAAACGATCAGGAAGCCAGCGGCGCAGAAGAACGTAGTCCGGGTCTTTGTGTGACGCAACGAGGTGGAAGTCGTTGGGAATCCTGATGGACCATCCATGTGCTTCCCGGAGGCTGTCCGCCAGCGCCTTCTGCTCCAGCTGGGAGTAAAGTTGCTGTTCCATGCGTTCGTCCCGATCCCGGGCGAGGATCGTATAGACGACATCTGCATTCTCTTCGAGGTACAGTCGCAACGAATTCACGTCGGGAGTGACCACGAATACCGCGGTCTGGCCAGTTGCCCAAAGGTCTCTTCGACGGAACACCTTGTTCCTTCCAGATTGAACCTTCTCGATTGCGTCTGACGAAAGGCTTCCGCGCAACCAGGCACTGACCGAATCCTTTCCTTCAAGCGTTCCAACGACGATAATGCTCTGCCAGCGACGCACTCCCTTCAGGAAATCAAGACCGCCCAGTTTCGTGTAAAACCGGCTTTCAGCCTGAGGGGTTTCGACTGTTCTCTCAAGGGCGGGCACAAGCAATTGTTCCGTCACTTCCCGCTGGGCGCCGTCAACGATAACGCCGACAAGGGCGTCCCCCTCGCCGGACAGAGGTTTGAACAGGCCACACCCGCCCGCTATCATCAGAAGTGCAATGGCAAGCAGCATTCGCCGAGTGCGTTTCATCATTCCCCCTTGTCAACACGAAGCCCCCATCCCGGGGGCTTTCAATGTAACAACACAGTGCTGATCCTCGTTCATCCCCCTCACACCCCGGGCAATTCTGCGGCGCTCCGGGTTCCACGCAAATACGCAATCAATATTGAACGGGGGTACACCACCCTGGCGATTTCGGCGTCGCTTTTGTGGCGAATCGACTGCGCCTGACGCCGCGCGATCAGCCAGTCCGGTGTGCGCACAAGAAACGCCAGCCAACCTAACCATACGGCAAACATGCGCTTCGGCCTTCCCATCAATGTTTCCGCCACACCGATGCCGTGGTCGAGAAAAATGCGGGTCAGCATCAGCCACCACAACCGTTTCGCCTCCGCGTTCTTCGCAATGGTGATCAGGTTGTTGCGGTGGTTCAGAAACATTTTCCGCCACGACAGGTAGGAGAGGGTCCCGCCGCCGAAATGCTCGACGACCCCCTTGGGGGCGGACATCGCCCGCCATCCCGCGTTCCAGGCTCGCCAGGCGAGGTCGATCTCCTCCATGTGGGCAAAAAAGCCCTCGTCCAGAAGCCCGACGTCTTCGAGAGCCTCGCGGCGCCAAAGGCAGGCTGTTCCGGACGCCCAGAAGATTTCACGGCTCGTATCGTACTGGCCCTTGTCCTCTTCGAGAACACCTCCGATACGCCCCAGCGCAAACGGAAACCCATAGCGGTCGATCAAGCCTCCGGCTCCGCCAGCGTAATCGAATTTGCCCTCATCCTGTTGAGATAGAATTTTCGGCTGAACCGCCGCAATGTCGGGAGCGGAGCGGCCAACGGCGAGCAGCTCATCCAAAATTCCGGGCCGGATACGCACATCATCGTTCAGCAGCCACACCCACTCCGCATGTGTCGCCCTGATTCCGGCGTTGCATCCACCGGCATACCCGAGATTTTCGCTGAGGTGGAGAACGCGAACCCAGGGGTACGCCTGTTGTACCGCCCCCACCGACCCATCGCTCGAGGAGTTATCGACAACAAGGACTTCTACTCCCTGGGTCAAACCGCGCTCTCTCTCGAGGTCCGCGAGCACAGAGAGCAGCGCCTCGTGTCCGCGGAGATGAGGTATGACGACGGAAACACTCATGGCGTCCCCGACACTTGGCCACCATAACTAAACAACAGCTTTCTCGCCTCTTCGTCACGGGGATTGATCTGCAGCCACGACTGGAGCACTTCGATCAACCCGGAGGTGTCGCCGCTGGCTTCGTATACATTGACCAGTCCGCCATAGACTTCGGGGTTGCGCGGCTGGGTAACCAACAACTGGCGATAGAGGGCTTCGGACTCGCGGTAACGGTTCTTGGAGTAATAGAAATTCGCCAGTTCAAGCTGATCACGCAGCGAAAGGCCCTCTCGATTCTGAAGCATGTCGAGAACACTGTTGACCGCTTCCTCGTCGTTCATCCGGTTATATACCGCAGCCGCCGCGAACAGCGCCCTGGCGGTCGGCCGCCCTTTTAACACCTCGCCGACCATCTCGAGCGCCCGCAGGCTGTCTCCCCCAAATTCGTAGGTGAAATAGGCCATCTGCATCTGGCCTTCGGGATCTTTCTGCTTGCCCCCGAGAATGAATCCATGACTGAAATAAGTCTTCGCGGACTCATTGTCACCCAACTCCGCAAAGAGTCGTCCTACCTGCCCCGCCACTGCCAGGTTCGACGTTTCGATCGCATCCGGCGGCATGATGGTGTTCATCTTCTGCAACGTCAACAGCGCTTTTTCGTTGGGAGAGAGCTCATCGAACCGGTCTTCCCACTGTTCCCGTGGAATGCCGCTCGACGCGTTCACTTCCCCGTGGGTTCTGGCGGCTTCGCGGTAATAACTGAATGCGAGCTGGAGAAATGCGCTTCGGTAGTTCTGGAGCAAGGTGACAATATTGTCGAACAGGAACACTTTCGGGTTGTCCAGATTGCGGTAATGACCATCATAGGTTTCAAACAGGTTTGTCTTCATCTTTTCCATATCGACGGAAGGAGCCTTTTCCGAATGAAGACGGAAGACCAGTCCCTCCATCGAGAGCCAGGGACCCAACCCCAACATGTTCTGCTGTGAAACGGTCACGGCAAAGTAGATTGGCTGTTTCCACTTGTTCTGTTCAATGATGTGCAGAACCATGATGTCCTGAATACGAAGGAAGTTCGGATCACCTGCTGTTTCATTCGGCAACCCGGTCGGGATGTACATGGTCGCCGGAACCTCCCACTTCATGTCTCCCGCAAGAGTCGTGATCTTCCATTCCCGCCGATCCTTCGGCCAATAACGAAGCAGCAACGCCTCGTCGGTCCTTGCCGTCAGGCGCATGTCGATGTCGCGGTCCGAGAACGCCACCGGGACGCGCGGCTCGTCGTCACGAAGCTGTTTGATATACCAGTCCGTGTTCAGCAGTGAAAGGTTGACAACCCGCACGTCCGGACGGACTTTCTCCACCACCTGGAGGTACCAGACGGGGAACGTGTCGTTATCGCCGTTTGTGAAGATGATCGAATGGGGTTCACAGGACTCCAGCATGTTGTGGCTGTAATCCCAGGCCACGTAGTTGCCGGAACGTTTGTGCGTGTGATAATTCTGCGCAAGCATGTTGACCGGTACGGCGAGCACCATCAGCACGACGACCGCGATCGACACGATTCCGCGAACAGCAGGCGAGCGCTTCCGGAAGAAATCACCAACGAACTCGACCAGTGCGGCGACCCCCATGCCCACCCAGATTGCGTAAGCGAAAAACGAACCGACATAGGCATAGTCCCGCTCACGGGGTTGAGGGTCCTCCTGATTCAGGTAAATGATGACCGCCAAGCCGGTCATCAGGAACAGCAGTCCGACAACACTCGCCCGCTTCCAGTCCCGCCAGAAATGCCAGAGCATTCCCATCAAACCGAGGATGAAGGGGAAGATCAGCACCTCCCCGTGCTCGCCAATAAAGTATTGCCAGGCGAGGTAGCGGATATACATCCGGTTGAGCTGGTACTTCCAAAGAGGCGCTTTGCGCTCGAGAATGTGGAAGCGAAGGACTTTGTTTCCTCCGAGCGACATCATGAGCGCACCGCCGTTTCGCATTCTCGCACGAACGGACGGCGACACGTTCTGGATTTCCACGGGACCGACCTGGCCGTACTGTTCGCGATTCAGGTAGCTGATCAGTCGTTCGACAGTGTCCGGCTGATTTTCATTGATGATCAGATTTTCATTGGCCCGGACATAGACCACGAGGTAAGTGGAATAACCGACGACCACGAGCAGAACGCTGGCCAGAACAACCGCCAGCATCGAGCGGCGGTAACGCACCGCCAGCACAAACGCGACGATTGCCAACACAAGCAGAAGCACCAGGTCGTAAATCCCTCCTCGCAGGAGACGTGGGATTCCACTGACCAGCCCTGGATAGACAACAAGGATTGCTATGAACGAAACGCCAAGTGCAACAATCACACTTTTCCAGCCGAATTTGTATTTCTGAAAATAGATCAGCATCACAATCGGCGACAGCGCGAGAACGTTCAGCAGGTGAACCCCTGTTGCCAGGCCAACGAAGTAGGCAATCAGCAGCAGGTAGCGTGTTGACTCGGGATCATCGCTGTTGTCCATCCACCGGACCGCCAGCCATACAACAAGTGCGGTGAAGAACATGCTGATTGCGTACACTTCCGCTTCCACGGCGTTGAACCAGAAACTGTGGGACGCGGCGAAGGCGATTGCTCCGATGGCGCCGGACCCATACAACACGATCTGATCCTGGACGGATTTCTCCCTGCCAAGCCACCGGCGGGTCAAGCGAACAATCACGAGGTAGGTAAGCAGTACAGTGAACGCCGAGACGAGCGCCGACAGCGTGTTGACACGCAGGCCGATGTCGGGAAGCGGGACGATCATGGAGAAGAGTCGTCCGAGGAGCAGAAAGAACGGTGCACCGGGAGGGTGGGGCACCGAAAGTGTGTAGGAGCATGCGATGAATTCGCCGCAATCCCAGAACGAGGTTGTCGGCGCGATCGTGCTGAAATACATCACGAGACTGATCAGCAGCACACCCGCTGCTACATAACGGTGCACACGGGGGTTGACCGGCGATGACGCCGAACTCAGGATGGATTGTTCACTCACGATGGTTCCTCTCGGTGGCTGGCTGTAGAAGGCTTAATATCACGCCCTTCATACCCCCGGGGCAAGGAAGAGAGCCGGCTCCCGTACCTGTTTCCACTTCCTGTTTTTTGCACGATCCTCGCCCCCGGCGGTTCCTGGCACGTCCACAGAAAAAAAGCCTGCTCCGGAAATCTGGAGCAGGCATCGAAATCCAAAGCAACCTTTTTACAAACAGTACGGATACCCTCCCTACTTGCGGGCCTTCTTGGCGGTTGTCTTCTTTGCTGCGGTCTTCTTCTTCGCCGGAGCCTTCTTGGCAGCCGGTTTCTTGGCGGCGGGTTTCTTTGCTGCCGTCTTCTTCGCAGCGGGTTTCTTCTTGGCGGCCGTCTTCTTCGCTGCCGGTTTCCTGACCGTTTTCTTTGCTGTCGCCTTCTTGGCAGCTGGTTTCTTGGCTGTTGCCTTCTTCACCGCCGGTTTCTTTGCTGCTGTCTTCTTCACTGCCTTCTTCTTTGCTGCTGGTTTCTTCACCGCCTTCTTCTTTGCTGCTGGTTTCTTTGCTGCTGCTTTTTTCGCAGCCGGCTTCTTTGCAGCCGCCTTCTTGGCAGTTGCTTTCTTTGCTGCTGGTTTCTTCGCGGCGGGTTTCTTCGCCGCAGCGGATGTGCTCACCGCGCCCTCCTTTCCGGCACGCTTACGCTTTATGCCGGACTTCTTTTTAGTTGACGCCCTGGGTTTCGCCCTGGCGGTCACAGTTGCCGCCACGGCATCGTCCCCGTATTTGAAGTGTGTTTCAATCGTACCGTCTGCACGATGAACAAAGACCTGACTCGGTTCGCTGTTCTTCGCCAGATCTCTCGCCTGATCCATTGCATCAAACTTCCTGCGATGAATCTTTATCGCACGACCACCCTGACTGATTTTCACCTGCCATCCGCCGTCCGAATGCGGCATGACTCGATACGTTTTACGTGCCATGGTACAACCTCCTCGGGGATGAACGTGTCGCTCTCGTCTTCTCTCCGATGCGGAAATGTACACATATCAGGAGCCTGTCAAGACTTCCAAGGGTTACTTCATCACTTTTTTTTGCGACGCGTCCCCGCGAGCTCTCTTCTCCTTCCGAGAGAAAAAATGCCCGAATTTTTCGGGCATGAGAAGTTGATCAACTCTTTTGGAGCTGTTTTATTTTTTACCGGCAGCCTTCGCATCCACTTCACGCCCCCGATCCTCCTGCTCCGGTTTCACAGAAGACTCTGTGGGATTCTTCCAGGACACGCGAAGCTTGCCCTTTTGAACGTCAACGGTCAAATCAGATCCATCGAGCACTTCACCCGCAATCAGCGCTCTCCCGATCCGTGTCTCCAGTTCGTGCTGGAGGTAGCGCTTGAGCGGTCGAGCACCGTACACAGGATCAAATCCCTGACGCGCCACATGCTCTCGTGCGGCGTTGGTCAACGTCAGCGTCATCCGTCGGTCCGCGAGACGGCGGCGCAAATCATTCGTCTGCAAATCGACGATGCTCTCGATCTCCAGCAGGGTGAGCGCCTTAAACATAACGACATCGTCTATTCGATTCAGGAACTCGGGGCGGAACGCTGCTCGAAGCTCGTTCATCACGGACGTGCGGGCCGTCTCCTTGATCTCACCGTTGGCATCGAATCCCTCGATGAGATAGGTGCTGCCAATGTTGCTTGTCATGATCAGTACCGTGTTCTTGAAGTTCACCGTTCTTCCATGACTGTCGGTGATGCGCCCGTCGTCAAGGATCTGCAGCAGCACGTTGAACACGTCCGGGTGTGCCTTTTCGATCTCGTCGAAGAGGACAACGGAATAGGGTTTACGGCGCACTGCCTCGGTGAGCTGTCCGCCCTCATCATAACCGACATACCCCGGGGGTGCTCCGATCAGACGGGAGACAGCGTGCTTCTCCATGTACTCTGACATGTCGATACGGACGATGTTGTCTTCGCTGTCGAAGAGAGCTTCCGCGAGTGTCTTCGCCAGCTCCGTTTTTCCGACACCTGTCGGACCAAGGAAGAGAAAGCTGCCGATCGGCCGGCGTGGATCCTTGATTCCCGCGCGAGCGCGGATCACTGCGTCCGCGACGAGCTTGACGGCCTCCTCCTGACCGATGACTCTTTGGTGCAGCACTTCGTCGAGTTTCAGCAGTTTCTCCCGCTCGCCCTCGACAAGCCTTGTTACCGGAATGCCAGTCCACTTGCTGACGATGTCCGCGATCTCTTCCTCCGTCACCTCTTCGCGCAGGAGTTGCTGGTCGCGGGAGCGCAGTGAGGTCTCCGCCCCGGCGAGCTTCTTCTGCAGGTTCGGGAGGGTGCCGTGCTGGAGCTCCGCCGCCCGGTTCAGGTCGTAGTCACGCTGCGCCTTGTCGATCTGCAGTTTGACAATGTCGATCTCCTCGCGCAGTTTGACAACCTGCTGGATCTCCTCCTTCTCTTTCTCCCACTGGGCGCGCATCTCTTTCATCCTGTCGCGAGCGTCGGCGAGCTCCTTGCGGAGATTTTTCAAGCGTTCGGCGCTCGCCTTGTCCTTCTCCTTGGCAAGCGCACGCTCCTCGATCTCGAGCTGCATCACACGCCGCGTCACCTCGTCGAGTTCCGAGGGCATGCTGTCGATCTCGGTGCGGATCATCGCGCATGCCTCGTCCACGAGGTCGATCGCCTTGTCCGGGAGAAAACGGTCACTGATGTAACGTTGGGAGAGAGTTGCGGCAGCCACCAGGGAGTTGTCCAGGATGCGGACACCGTGATGCACCTCGAACCTCTCGCGAAGACCGCGAAGGATGCTGATCGTATCCTCGACTGTCGGAGGGTCGACGATCACGGGCTGGAACCTCCGCTCAAGGGCGGCGTCGGGTTCGATGTGTTTCCGGTATTCGTCGAGAGTCGTCGCGCCGATACAGTGGAGCTCGCCCCGTGCAAGCATCGGCTTCAGCATGTTCCCTGCATCGAGCGCTCCCTCCGCCTTGCCCGCTCCGACGATGGTGTGCAGTTCATCAATAAAGAGAAGGACGCGGCCATCCGACTGCTTGATCTCCTGCAGCACCGCTTTCAACCGCTCTTCGAATTCGCCACGGTACTTCGCGCCCGCCAGCAGCGCTCCGAGGTCGAGGCTGAAGATGCTCTTGTTCTTAAGGCTCTCGGGAACGTCCCCACGCACGATACGGTGCGCCAACCCTTCGACGATCGCCGTCTTGCCGACGCCGGGCTCTCCGATCAACACCGGGTTGTTCTTCGTCTTCCGCGAGAGGATCCGGATGACACGGCGGATCTCCCCGTCGCGTCCGATCACCGGGTCCAGTTTGCCGGCACGCGCCTCCTCCACGAGGTCACGTCCATACCGCACGAGCGCTTCGTAGGTCTCCTCCGGGTTTGCGCTGGCAACTCGCTGGTGACCACGCACCTGGGTCATCGCCTGGAGGAATTTGTCACGGTCCACGTTGAACTTCTTCAGGATCGCCTTCAGTTCAACGCCGGAACCCCGCTCAAGGATCGCGAGCACGATGTGCTCGACGCTGACGTATTCGTCGTGAAGCTGTTTCGCCTCGTCGAGCGCCGCAACGAGCACCCGGTTCATCCTCTGGGTTACCGCGACGAGCGAGGGGTCCACTCCGGGACCGCTCTGGCTCGAGCGCCGTGACAGCTCGTCCTCCAGCGCTCTCTTGAACGCGGGAACGTCCACTCCCATCCGTTCAAACAGGCGCGGAATCAACCCGTTATCCTGATTCATCAGCGCGGCGAAGAGATGCTCGACATCCACCTGCACGTGGCCACGTTCAATAGCATCTTTTTGTGCTGCGTAAATCGCTTCCTGAGACTTCTTCGTGAATTGGTTCAAATCCATGCTCTATCTCCTCGCCCGATCTCCCGGGGATTCATCTCCGAACAATGCAAAACGTACGTCCGTGGTCAGCTCACTCCCAAGGACAGGGAACCGACCCCGTTAATGGCCTTCTCTCCTACCATATATAAAGAGCATTTATCACTACTATACAAGGCGCGTGCCAGTGTTTGCACGCCTCGTTTTATGAAAAAACAACATTTTACGGAGTAGGATTTTCAGCCAAAGAACCATGTGTGCCATTTTGGCGTAGTATTCCGGCCTGTTTGACAGAACTCCGCGCCCTTCATTCTTTGTTTCCGCCGAGGTTTCGCTTGTGGACGATACCTCAAGATCCTGCTACTATACCACTGACCCCGTGAAAAACCCATGACGAGGTACTCGATGCGTGAATCCTATGTGTTGCTGGACCATACCGCCGACGCCGGCGCTGAAATCTCCTCTCCGACAAAAGAGGGGCTGGTGCGGGCCAGTACCGCCGCGCTCGCGGAAATACTCGGGATGGGCAAGTCCAACACGGGGAATGTGATGACAGCGGGGCTGCTGCTCCGTGGCCGTGGCGATACCGCCGAGGAGCAGCTTGTGGATCTGTTGAACGGTTGGTTGGCGTTGACGATGAAGCGTAGAGTGAGACCGGAGGTGCACGGTGTGAGCTGGGATTCCGGGGGGATCGAGGCGGCGGTGGAGATTCACGAACCGGACGGCAGCCGCACGTTCTCCGCTGAAATAAAAGCTGTCACCTATCACACCGCCGCTGTCATCCCTCCGCGACATACAGGCGAACCGTGGGCTGCCCGCTGGATCGTCGACCTTTAGGTGCGTGACTTACCATGACAGAGCTTCCCCGTCTGGAAAAAATCGACCGCTGGCGCTGGCGTGTTCCCCTGGATAAACCTTCCGGGATGCACGTCGAGGGAAGGATCTACAGTTCCGCTGACTTGATCGACTCCGTTCGGAACGACCCCAGCCTTCAGCAGGTAGCCAACGTGGCAACGCTTCCGGGCATCGTCGGCGCGTCCCTGGCAATGCCCGACATTCACTGGGGGTACGGCTTTCCCATCGGCGGAGTCGCGGCGTTCGATATCGACGAGGGTATCATCAGCCCCGGCGGCGTCGGATACGACATCAACTGCGGAATCAACCTCACCCGCACACGCCTCACGCTCGAAGAAATCCAGCCGCACCTTGAAACGCTGGCAAACATGCTCTTCACCGGGGTTCCCTGCGGCGTGGGAATCGGCGGCGACATTCGCCTCGGGGTGAAAGGAATCCGTGACGTCGCCGCCAAGGGTGCGCGCTGGGCGGTGAAACAGGGCTACGCCGACGTGCTGGATCTTGAAAACATGGAAGAGGGAGGGTGCCTCGACTCGGCGGACCCCGGAGCGGTCTCCGATGAGGCGTGCGAACGTGGCGCGGACCAGATCGGCACTCTCGGCAGCGGAAACCATTTTCTTGAAGTACAGGTTGTCGACGAGGTGTTCGACCCCGATGCGGCGCAAACTCTCGGCCTCGCCCTCGGACACGTCTGTGTGATGGTGCACTCCGGGAGCCGGGGATTCGGTTACCAGGTCTGCCAGGAACAGTTGAAGAAGATGGGACGTGCCCCAGCCAAATACGGCATCCCTCTCGTCGACCGTCAGCTCGCCTGTGCTCCGGTAAACAGCCCCGAAGGCCGCACCTATGCTTCCGCCATGGCGGCAGCGGCAAACATGGCCTGGACGAACAGGATTGTTCTCGTCGGGCGGGTGCGGAGGATTTTCGAGGCTGTTTTTGGAGAACCCTGGAGGTCGCTGGGGATGAACCTCGTCTTCGACGTTTCCCACAACATCGCGAAATTCGAGACCCACACGGTCGGCGGACATGAGCGCAGACTGGTCGTTCACCGGAAAGGGGCGACACGGTCGTTCGGTCCGGGCGACCCAAGGATTCCATCGTCGTACCGGACGATCGGCCAGCCCGTGCTGATTCCCGGCGATATGGTCACCGGCAGCTACGTTCTCGTCGGCACCAAAAAAGCGATGGAGGAGACCTTCGGCTCGACGTGCCACGGGGCGGGACGGCTGCTCTCCCGTTCGGCGGCGTTGCGTGCGACAAAGGGACGCGATCTCTTTCGTGAGATGAGGGAGCGTGGCGTTATTGTTCGTTCACGAAGCAAACGCACTCTCGGCGAGGAGGTTCCCGAAGCGTACAAGAACATCGACGCCGTTGTCGAGGCGGCAGAGGGTGCAGGGATCGCCCGCCGGGTGGTTCGGTTGAAGCCCCTCGCGGTGATCAAAGGGTAGCCTCCGGCCTCTTCCATGCGCGATCTTCCCTCCATGCCTGCATCCACGAGTCATTTGCCCCTGTTTCCCCGGGAAATGTGGCAGGGTGACACAACCCTGCTGACATGGCCATCCGCCGCCGTACTCAATTCCCGCCAGTCACGGTATCCCGTGGGCTCCGAACCCTGGGTGCGCTCAACCATCGAGGCGGCGACATGGGTCGCCCGCGAGGGAATGGCGCTGATCTCAGGTGTGGGTCTGGCAACATGGGAGCTGGGGTTGTGGGCGGCGGGCGAGGCGCTCGGAGGGATCATCGTGCTCGCCGGAGTCTCGAAAGGCGCATCTGCGAGCGTTGTGGAAAAAAGGTCTCAGGAAATTCTTCGGGAATTTACACTCTCCCACCAGGCAGCTCTCGTGATTCCTTACGAAGAGAACGCGCAATCACCGAAGCGGTTCTGGAAAGCAAGGGACCGCTGGATCCTTGAGCACACCCAACGGTTGTTCCCGGTTTCCATCCGGCAGGGAGGTTTTCTGGAAGAAGCGCTGAAAGCAACAACTATTTCGTCCAAAACGGACTCTCGTTTTCGGACGGAGTACGCACCCCGTCGGCATTCTTTCCCGCCACCTCCTCGTAGCGAAGAACTTCGATCCCGCTTCGACTCGAACGAGTGGGCGGGTTGGGCCGTTCACTGGACGAGGACGCAACATGGGCCCTGGCCGGGAGAGCGGGCTCGATCTTTTTACCGGGACCTCGCCACGAGCGTCAACACCTTCCCGCGCGACGCCATCGCAACGCTGAACAGGATCATCGCAGAAAAACGGTTGCGCGGATCAAGCAGGCACATGCCCCTTCAGCGTGCGATGATCGGATTCACCGAACTGCACCCGGCTGACGCGATAGAGCTGATGCGGTGGCGCAGGCGTTATGTACAACCTGCGTACGAGCCCTACGGAATCGCCGTTTGCGAGACGGCGCTGCTGAAATGCGGAGCGCGGCGTGTACGCTACGGCTCCGCCGACGAAGCAAAAAAGCTGCCCGTCACAGAGCGTCTCTACTTCCAGACCGTCTCCTCGGAAAAAGCCGACTGGAGGACGGAGAACGAAATCCGGCTGGAGGGCGATCTGGACCTATCGGCGCTGAAGCCCGAAGATGTTCGTGTGATCGTTCGTTCAGAAAAAGAAAGAGGGTCCGTTCAGGAATCTCACTGGCAACTATTCACGCTTTCCGGTTAACGCGGTGAACTTTTAAGCAACTTTCACGCCTTGATTGTACCCCTGCATGCTTCTGTTTGCCAGACGCAGCGAACAGACACGGCGCATGAGCCCGCACGTTCGGCAAGATCTTTTGTTACATCCTTTTTACTGCTTTCAGCACTCTCAACGCCAGCTCATGGTTCACGCGCACCTGCGCCCTGAAACCCTCTTCGGTGAGCGGCTCCGTACCGATTCCGTGGGCAACGTTGTCCACGATCACCACCACGGCGTGCGGCAGATCGAGCTCCCGCGCCAACATTGTCTCACTCGCGCAGGTCATCCCGACAACATCCGCGACAATGGAAAGAGCTTTGATTTCAGCGACTGTTTCGAAACGAGGTCCTGTCGTCTCTGCATACACACCCCCGTCGACAGGTTCCAGTCCGTTTTTCCGCAGCTGGTCGAGGAGTGCGCTGCGCCAATCCTGATTGTATCTCGGAACGGTAAAACGAATGCGGTCGTGATGGTAGGTGACCAGCTTCCCGGGGGCGTAGTAGTCGTCGATGACTACCAGCGATCCCGGCGGCAGGGACGGTTTAAGGCTTCCAACGGACCCGACGCTGACGACTCCGCGAACATCGAGCTGTTTCAACGCAGCGAGGTGAGCGTGGTGGTTGATCCTGTGCGGCGGGAGGTACCCTTCCCGTCCATGCCGGGCAATCAAACACAGCGGTTCCGCAAGGATCACATCACAACCTCCCCAGGGAGTCATGACCCGTTCCACGGTTCCCATGCGAACCAATTCCGTCTCAAGAAAGGATGTTCCTCCAAGTACACCGATCATCCTGATGTCTCCCAAAGAATACTCCGGCCTTTTTGTGAAACCTCCCGCCATCTGGCAACGAGAGTCTCCGCATGCGCCGCGTAGCCGCGCTCATCCTCCAGCGCGACGCGGTACTCGACTCCCTCCCCGGAGTCGAGGAACGCCACCTTACAGACCGCCTCCCGAGCACCCCAGGCTTTCATCAGCGCCAGGCCGTAGAGGCGCACCTGATGATCGTAGCCGTGTTCTTCAGCAACCGTGGAAGCGCCGGCGCTTCCATTCATCCGGTTCGTCTTGTAATCGAGTACGTGCGCAGTGTTTCCATCCCGCCAGGCAAGATCCGCCTTTCCACGAAGCACTACCGGACCGATGCGAAGGGTGATCGGGAGCTCGCGACGGGCGTCGCCTGGTATCTCCTGAAGCTTCATTGCGCCGCCGCCACCAAAGAGCTGTTTTAGCCGAGCCCGTACCGTCCCGCCTGCTTCAGCACCCATTGACCACGCCCGCAGCTCCCTGTCCATATCGTCCTGCACATCCACCCACGAACATCCCGGACCGTGGAGCTGATACATCCTGTGGACGAAATCACCAATCAGAAGGGCCTCGTCCCTTCCAACAGACACTATCTCCTCCTCGCCGATCGCCTCGATCTCCTGGACATCCCCGGTGAACCATATCAGCCGCAGGGTCTCTTCCTCCGAAGGGTTCACCAACCACGAGGTGAACGAAGTGAACGGTAGAGTCCAGCGATCCGGCCGAGGCAACGGGTTGATGCGCACTTCGGGGAGTTTCTCCTTGACGCTTTTGACATGATCGGCGACATCCCTCTTTTTCTTTTCATCGCCGAACAAATGAACCGCAACGCCGGGAAGTTCCGGTCCGCCGGCAATTCCGTCCACGGAAAGTTCGAGGCGAAGTGCTTTCATCCATTCGGCGAGGTGAGAGTCTGGCGGCAGGTCAAGGAACCTGCCCCGCGTTTTGTTGTAGCCGACTTTTACATGGCTGACCATCAGCAGGTGATCGCGAGCCCGTGTCGCCGCAACGTACATCAACCGCAAACGTTCGGCCGCTTCCTCCGCAGGTGCAAAATCACGGTACATGGCGGCGTGAAGCGTTTCTCCATCCTCTCCGGCAACAGCCTCCGCCACCACTGCCAGCCCCGGGTCGGCGAGGGGGAAGAACGGACCCTCTGACAGCAGCAAGTGTCCACGAGTCAGATTGGAAATCCCGCGTTTTCTCGGAGCCGTCACCAGGTC
This sequence comes from bacterium, assembly GCA_043801585.1. Taxonomy (GTDB): domain Bacteria; phylum Electryoneota; class Electryoneia; order Electryoneales; family Electryoneaceae; genus JAZDLX01. The sequence goes on from JAZDLX010000161.1 coordinate 24,064, forward strand.
CGGCAGGATCACATAAGGAAACTCGAGTCCCTTGGCAGCGTGGATGGTCATCACCGCCACCCCTCCCTCGGCAATCAGCTCCGCCTCTTTTTCGCTCTCCTCTCCCGGCGATTCTTTCTCCTGGCGAATCCGTTCCACCAAGCGACGCAGTGTATAATGTCCCTCCTCGGAAAAACCACGGACAAAATCGAGGAAGCGGTAGATGTTCGCGATACGCTGCTCGCCACGGTTTCCAACCGCATAGGCCGCCCAGGCTCCGCCCGCCTCAAGCGCCTCCATCAGCGTCTCCGTGGGGCCGCGGTGTTCCACAAGCTCGCTCCACCTTGACCACCATGCCCAACTCCTGCGAAGCGCCGCACGATCATCGTCGTCCAACTCTTTCAGTAAATCACCGGAGGTGTCCTGTCCCATCGCAAGCGACTTCCACCCGTGATAGGGGTCGCCGTCGGCAAGCATGATCGCCGCCACCGCAGCATCGGAGAGGCTGAACAGCGGACTGCGAAGCACTCCGACGAGCGCAAGCTGGTCGCGGGGATCGGAGAGCGCCGTCAGCAGATGTACAAGGTCAAGCACTTCCTGCTGCTCCATGAATCCGCGTCCACCGGTAACCCTGAATAGGACCCCCGCATCCCGCAAAGCCTTCTCCAGCAGAGGCTGGCGTGTGCGTGTCCGCAGCAGAATCCCGACGTCTTCCGGCCGCAACGGGCGCACAGAATTGCCGTCGCCCATCTCCGCGTCGACAATTGTCATGGTGCCGAGATTGTTCTTCAGCCTCTCGGCGAGTTCCGCGAAAACCGTTTCGGGGGAGGCGCCAACCCCAAGCAGCAGCTCTGCAACGGGGATTACATTCTTCGGTGTTGTGCGCCGGGGAATCAACGCTCCCGACAACGCCTCGAACGGAAGCGCCTCTTTTCGCTCTTTCGGCAACAGGCGGTCGAACGTCTCGTTGAGAGGGATCAACAGCTCGGGCAGGGTGCGGAAGTTGTCGTCCAAGCGAACGAACCAGTCCTTTTCCGGCTTTTGCGACCTTTCAAATTCCCGCCGTGCGGACTCGACGACAGTGACATTTGCCGAACGAAACCCGTAAATCGACTGCTTGTCATCCCCCACGAGAAAAAGCCGGTCCAGGTCTGGCTCTCCCGACTTTCCCGCGGTGAGTAACCGGATCAACCGCCACTGCCGTGTAGAGGTATCCTGGAACTCGTCCACGAGCAGGAACCGGATCGACTCGCGAATCCGTCTCGCCGCAGACCTGTCTTTTTCCATCAGCCGGAGGGCATGGAATTCGACATCGTCAAAGGTCAGCTGGGCTGCTGCTTCACCCTCGGCGCGCAGCAACGGTTCCACAACGCGGAGCAGAAGTTCCAGTGCCTCAACGTAGTGCTGATGAGTCCCTGTGGAGGGAGTTCCCGCTTCCTGATTCAATTCCCGATATCCCTGTGTGTACGCCGCATCGAGATAATCGACGGCAACGTCCCGATTCCTTTGGGCTTTCCGGATTGCCGTCACGACGTCCGGGCGGTCCATCAGGCAGCGTGCCGCGCGCTCCACTTTCTTGCGACCGCCCAGCAATTCCAACAGCGCGGCGTAGTCGCCGTCCCGCTGCCAGGCGAGGCGCCTAAGTCTCTGCTGCAAAGCTTCGTCGCGATCGTCCGCCCGTTCGCTCAGCGTGAACTCCGGATCGACTTCCGCCTCGAGGGGAAAGGCACGCAACAATCCCGCACAGATGCTGTGAATGGTTCCGATTCGCGCCCAAGGCATCTGCTCCCTTTGCGCCCGCCAGTGATCCGCGTTCTCCGTGTCGGTTTTCTGCCTCTCGAGCAAGGCGGCATGAATCTTCGCCTGAAGGTTTGCGGCGGCCTTTCGGCTGAAGGTCATCGCCACGATGTCCCGCGGCCGCAGGTCGGAGGTCGCCAGAAGGGCAACGTACTTTTCGGTCAGTACGGTGGTTTTGCCGGAACCAGCCCCGGCCAGCACAAGTTTGCCTTTTCCGGTCAGCGCGGCTTTCTGGCTCTCGGTGAACTCACGCATCGCCCGTTCCCTCCGAGCCATTGGCAAACCGTTGGAACGAGAGACGGTAGGCGCCGTCGAGGTATTCACGCTGAAGATTTTCTGGTCGCTGCTCAAAGAGCGAATGATCGCGCCGGCAAATGGTTTTGAAGGGACAGTAATTGTACTCGAGGTTTGGTTCGCAGAGTTCCTTCTCCGGGCTCAACGGGTGATGGAACCGTCCCGCATTGATGGCGTGATGGATTGCAATCACACGGTCTTTCAGATCCCCGGAGGATTCGTCGTGATCCTTTTTCTTCCATCCATTCGACAGGCTCGCGGCTTCAGGTTTGAGCTGGAAGTACCTCGCCGTCTCGATGTCTTGCACATTCGATTCACGCGACAGCCACTCCTCCAGCGCCCATGTATAAAGAGGAAGCTGAAATGAGAGTCCCATGTTGATGACCCTGGCGCTTGGTTGCGGACGAGCGGAGAGTTTGTAATCGAAAATCCGCCACCCTTTCTCCGGATGCAGGTCAATGCGGTCGATGCGCCCGACAAGGGAGACGGTCACGCCGTCCTTTTCAATCCGTATCGGATCCTCCAGGAGCGATGTCTGCCCCGCCTCGACGGGAAGACCAAAAGCCGCCTCGACAAAACGAACCCGGTCGCCCGCGAGGTCCTTGTTGTTTTTAACGAGCATCGCAAACAAATGGCCGACAGGTTCATTGGCGTCGGTCAACCCCGAGAGCAGAGAACGGACGATGAGATCGCCGTACAGGTTGTCGAGGACCGCTCTGCCCAGAATCTTCGAGGCAACCTCATGCATCACCTCGGCAACTTCGTTGATGCCTTCCGACAGGTCAGGATCGCTCCCGCGTTTTCGGTGGAGCTGTTCGACGGTTCTCGCGAGAATGTCGTGCACTGCTCCGCCAATCTGGCGTGGGTCGATGTCGTCCTCAACATCTTCAAGCGGAGTGATTTCGAGTGCATGTCCGAGGAAAAACTGCATCGGGCATCGCGCATAGCTGTCCAGCCGGGTTGCCGAGAGCGGGCGAGAGAGAACCCGGTGGGCGATCCGTTCCGCCAGGTCTCCGCCGACAAGGAATCCTTCATGTTTTGTCAACGTCGCCGGGTTTTGCCTCGCGCCCTCCACCTCCAGGGAGTACTTCGATGCCGGAAAATGCACCCGTGAAGAGTTTTCGCTTGCAGCCTGCAGAAGTAACAACGCTCCCTCGCTTTGGCCCGCGCCGTAAAAAGCACCCGCCCGGGGAAGAACCTCGAGTGGGCTACGCAGGACATTTGCCTCTTCTCCGTTCACCGTCTCACGAACCCCCGCCGCCCGAATCTCTGCAAGGAGGGGAGAGGGAGCATCGCGCCCCTCGCCTTTTCGTGGTGTCGGTGAGGAAAAGGTGACTCGTTTGGATGAAAGCAGCGCCTCGAAGGTCAGCGCCCGACTCTCCGCAAGACGATCGATCAGCGACCAGCGTGCTCCGAACGGATCGGCGAGATCCAGATCTGGAGAGCGTGGCCAGGCATCCGCCGTCATCCCGAGCATAACCAGTTCCTCGGTTTCCAGCCCGCGAAGCTCCAGCGGTCCCGCAACGGGAACACCGCCGCGTAGCCGGTTCGATGGGCGCAGACGGGCGGTGCGCAAAGCGAAACGGAGGGTTTCCGCAAACCTCTCCACCGGCCAGCGGTCACGTTCATGGAAAGCAAAGGAAGTGGAAACATGCTGCAGAGTAAGCTTCAGGTGCCCGAGGGCTCGCACATCATCACCGCCAAGCTGAGGATCGCGACGTGCGGTACGGTTGGCGGCGTCGATCACCCCCAATTCCCGCAGGAGGGATTCCAACCATTCCAACGCTTCAACGACGGTGCATGGGTCGGGCAGTCCGCGAATGCGGTCGTCCAGGTCCGCTAACTCCGTAAGCGCTTTCCGCGCATCGCTGATCTCCCGGCGCATGCGCCTGACTCTCGTGGCAGAGGACGTCCCTTCGTCTTCGCTCTCCTCTTCGACGGCGTCGGCGATATCCGATCTTCGCCTCATTTCCTCTTCGAGGGGCTGCCGCCAAATTTCTTCGAAGGAACCGCCGCTGTCACGGATGCGTGCCGCACGAGCAACGCTGTCAAACGCCAGAACGCTGTCCTTTCTTGAGAGAATCTTTCTCCAACGCACATACGGACCAAGCAGCAGGTCGGTTACCCGTTCGCGTGAGAGTCCCCGCGCGCGAAGATCGAAGAGGGAGAGCGTCACTTTGGCAACGGGATTGGTATCGAGTCGTGGCCCGAGACGGATGTCGGGCAAAAGGCCGTAACGTGGAAAAAGTTCGCGAATAGGGGCTTCGTAATCCTCCAGCCGGGTGCAGATCACCGCCATGGACGAGGGCTCGACACCGTCATCGTGCACCCGTCGTGCAAGCAACCGCGCCGCCGCCCGCACTTCGGAGGCTTTGTCTGGATGGTGTGTAAACTGGACCTCCGCACGGAGCTCGAGGGGCTTTTCGTTCTCACCGGCGACCCGGACAAACAGGTTACGCGCCAACTCCACGTGAGCGCCCGCGCTGGCAAAAGGCCGCTCCCTTACCTCCGAGAGGGTCAGCCATTGCTCTTTTTGCTGCCTTGAGATAGCAAGTGAAGACCCCGCCTCCTTGACGTCGTCGAGCAGGACGACTGCGCTTTCCGATTCAGCGGCTAACGACCGAATCAGCTCCATCGTTGGCGGAAGCAGAGGACCGAGGCGGTCGACAATAACGAGGTGCGGAGCGGAAAACTCTCTCTTTGCGATCAACCCCTTCGCAATTGCAGGAAGATCCGACTCATCGATCAGGCCGGCCTTGGCAAGGCGGACGGTATAGCGTTCCACGATTTGCAGCGCCCAGGGATAATGAACGCGAAGGTTCTTTTCGAGCTCCACGTCCCCCGCCTGCAACCGCAGGTAGAATTCCGCGATGCGGCGTGCCCACCCCTCCGAGCCTTCGACGGGGAGTTCACCGTTCTTTGCGAAATCATCGACAAGTTCACGCAAGACAATTTCACGGACTTCTGTGGCAACGGCGTTGATGGAACGGCCCACGGCCTGGAGCAGGTGCATCGGAAGCCGTCCGGCAACGGTGATTTCGACACCGACAAGAGAACCGTCAAGGAGATCCAGCAGTTTTGTTTCAACGGTTTCCGCTTGACGCTGCGTCTCGGTGATCCACCACGCACTCCGGCCGTTGCGCACGGCGCTCCGCATGAGCTCCAGCGCTTCCCGTATGCGACCCGATCCGGGCAGTCCGGTCCACAGTTCGATCCGTGCCATTGCGGGAAGGTACGCACCCACGTGGCATCCGTCCAGAACACTCAGGCACGACCTAAAAGACCTGTGCCGCTCCCTGCGCCGGTGGACGCGGCGATCATGATCCCGTACCTTTCAAAGATAGCCTGGATGCGCGAACAACGTGAACAAAGGACCAGCGTGATGCCCATTTCTGATTCCACTCCCTGGCGTGCCCGGATTTCCGCTCTCGCCGTCGATCGCGAAGAGGGTGCGGGCACGATTGCTTTGCTTGCGGCGCAGGCCCTGGAAGAAGGGGCAGCGGGGGGCGCACCGGCCAAGCCGCTCCTCGGCGCTCTCGTCGAGCTCGTCCACGGCCAACGGGCGATGGCTCCCGTCCTGCGTCTCGCGGCGGACCTCTCTTCTGAATTAAAAGGAGGAAAGACCGCTGGTTTTCGGCAACGCGCCGCAGAGTGGGCAAGGGAACTCGAAGCTGCAGGGAGAGATTTTCGCAATCACCTGATGGAAGAGATCAAAGAAGCCGGCCGATGGGGTTTCTATTCGAGCAGTTCCACGGTATTCGAAGGTCTCGCAGCGCTTGCTGAAGCGGAGATCGTCGGAGAGGCCTGGGTGGGGGAATCACGTCCAGGCGGAGAGGGGTCTCGTACCGCGCGACGGTTGAAAACCCTGGGGTGGAAAACGACATTAGTCCCGGACTCGCGCCTCTTCGACCTTGTGGCAAGTGGTTTTCTGGATTGTCTTGTGCTTGGGTGCGACGCCGCGGATGGAGAGCGGTTCATCAACAAGTCCGGCTCCGCAGCACTCGCCGCGCTTGCTCGCCAATCGGGAGTGAACTGCGAACTCTGGACGACGACCCACAAGCTGGTTCCTGCCGCCACTCTGGATCTGCTTCACGCGGATGAAACTCAGGGCAACGATCTTCACTCCGCTGGCGAGGAAATTCGGATCGATCAGCCGCTTTTCGGCATTGGCAAGATGATGGACGCAAACATCCTGCGGACGGAACGTGGGCGGATGCGCCCCAAGGATGTGAGAGCATTCCTCGATTCGCTCCCCGTTCTTGACACCAGCCAGCTCGAGCTGGACAAAAGCGCACGTTGATTCCATGAGAGGAGATTGGTGAACCTTCTGATTATCGCTCCCTATCATGTTTCAGGAACGCTTGATCTCTGGCAGCGTGAACTTCGCCGCCGGGGTCATGAGTGCCGGTATGTCACTTTGTTTCGCAATCGCTGGGGGTTTTCGGAAGACATCTCGCTGGACCTCCCCCTGATGCCACGTGCCGGAAGCGCACTTATCCCGTTTCGACGTCTCCTTCACCGGATAGCACGCGGTCCTCTCGCCGATGATACTCCGATCACCGAGCGCCCTCCCTTGTGGAAGAGCCCCGGTTTGCTGGCGTCGAGTTTCTTTACCCTGCGCGATATGATCATTGCCCCACGTGTGCTGAATGCAATTCAGAAAAACCGTCTTGACGGATTTGATATTATCTGGCTTGACCAGGGCGGCGGTTTCTTCCGCGACGCCCGAGTCATCCGCCGGTGGGCCGGAATGGGAAAACACCTGATGGCGTTTTATCACGGAAGCGATATGCGCAACCGTGGGATTTACCCTCAGGTGGACCGTCACCTTGAACTGCGACTGACCAGCGAGGTTGATCTGCTCGAGCTGGACCCGAGGCTTCGCTATCTCTTTCTGCCAGTCGACACCTCCGCGCTTACCCCCGATCATCGCACGCCTGTCGGCGATGGTGTCATCCGCATCGCCCATGCGGCGCGCGTTCGAGCGTTCAAAGGCACAGACAGGATTATCGAAGTCGTTGAACGGCTGAGAATCCGCCACAGAGTGGAACTGGTGCTCATCGAGAACGTGTCACACATCGAAGCGTTGGCGATGAAACGCCGGTGCGACATCGCGGTGGATCAAATCGCCGACACTGGGGGATGGGGGTATGGGATGTCCAGCGTCGAGTACCTCTCGCTGGGTATTCCGACCTGCACCAGCATGAACCCGGAGATGCAGGCCTTCCTGCCCGGTCATCCCTTTGTGGCCGTCTCCGCTGATACCCTCGAAACCGAACTGGAACGGTTGATCACCGACGAGGAGCACCGGCAGACGACCGGAAAGCGGGGGCGTGAGTGGGTCGTTCAGAATCACGACATCCGACAGGTTGCTGACCGGTTATGGAAATATTTTGAAGAGCTCGAGTGGGTTTGATTTTCAATTAATCATTCATGTTTTTCCACTTTTCTCGCCTTTTCCCAATGACCGATCCTGCAGATCTCGACTGGAAATGACAGTCGGATTTCCCAGTCGCCTGAGCGCTTTCGTAAGGGTCTCTCTGGGCCCCGAGATCACCAGTTTGACGCGGCCATCCTCCCACTCTCGGTCACGAACCACCAGGCTTCCCTGGAACTCGTCGAGCATCCTTAATTGTTCCGGCTGTAACGCCAACCAGGCTTCTGCTGTCCCTACGTAGAGCAGGTTTTCAAGCCGTTCTGTCAGCTCCCACAAGCGCAACCCTTTCTCAGCCGAAATGAAAAGTGCGCTGGGATACTTGTCCCGCATTTTCTCCATGAGTCCGGGGTTGAGTACGGCATCAATCTTGTTGAACACGAGCTGCTGAGGTTTCTCCTCCAGTCCCAGATCCTGAAGCACCTTTTTCGTCTGGATGATTTGATCCTCTACATGCGGATGGGATAGGTCGGCAACGTGGACCAGCACCTGCGCGTGCTGTGCTTCCTCCAGTGTCGACCGGAATGATGCAACAAGATGGTGCGGGAGTTTCCGGATAAAGCCCACGGTATCGATCACCAGAATCGGCCGCCCAAGCGTCGGCTCGATTCGGCGAACCTTTGAATCCAGCGTAGCGAACAGACGGTTCTCTACATAGGCGTCGTTGGTGTTGGACAGTGAATTCAGCAGCGTCGATTTGCCGACGTTCGTATAGCCGACGAGGGCGGCGGTCGGGAGTTCGCTCCGTCCACTTCTTTGAGTCTGACGTTGGCGGGCGATCTTCACCAGCTCTTTTTTCAGCGAGGTAATTTTGCGCTGCACGGCTCGCCGGTCCACCTCGAGCTGAGTTTCACCGGGACCACGGAATCCGATGCCACCCTGCTGACCGCGAAGGTGAGACCACATCTTCGTCAAACGCGGGTAATAGTATTCCATCTGCGCCAGCTCGACTTGGACTTTCGCCTCGCGCGTTCTCGCCCGGCGTGCGAAAATATCAAGGATCAGGGCGCTGCGGTCCAGCACTTTTACCTTCAGCCTGTCTTCCAGATTTCGCACTTGGACGGGGGTAAGGTCGTCATCAAAGATCACCAGATTTGCCTTTTGTTGCCTGCAAAAACCGGCGATCTCGCTGACTTTGCCTGCACCCGCATAAGTCGCCGAATCCAGCTTCATTTTCCGCTGAAAAACGCTTTCGACGATGTCCGCACCCGCAGTGTCCGCGAGTGCAGCCAACTCCTGCATGTGGTCTTCGGCCACCCACATCGGAGTCCCAGGAAGAACCACAGTGACAAGCACTGCGGTCTCCCGTTGTTCTTCGCCGGGGCGTGGTATTTCAAGCATTCTGTTCACCGCTGTCCGTCCTGTCTTCGCGCCTTTCCCGCGCCAGCAACGATTCCGTGACAAGCATGGCCAGCGCCGCGAGTAACAGGGGTACGCTAACCTCTCTGCCTACCCGCAATCGCTCGAGAGCGTCTGCCAGACTCTCGCCCTCCTGTAGATGAACCTTCCGGCCGGGAAGCGACGCATCCGGAATTCTTTCCAGCAGGCTTTCCGAAGGGTCGAGCACGATAGAAGCGATCCCCGCCTCTTTACCGTCCACAAGGAGTTTGTAGATCCCGGGCCACCGCGTAGCACTCGTTTCCCAGGCGATCCCCGGCTCTGCCGATGGCGCGGCTGGGATCCGATTTCCCAAGGGGTCTTCGATCTCCGCCACGCTTCCCATCACTTCGGGGCGTTCCCGCCAACGAAGGACTTGCCCGCACATCACCTGCTGTGCGGGAAGCTGTCCTTTGCTGGCAAGATAGACAACCCCGGCCTGCACCACGGGAGCAAATGCGCCGGTTGCCGGCCAGTCCGTCCAGCCCCCCGACAGCGCACAAGGCGTCCACCAGACACGGCCCCGGCCGACATTCCGTTCGAGCAGAAACGCGCCACCGTCCGCGAGCCGGATCAACGTGCTGGTTCCTTCTCCAGGCATCACATTGAGCCGTTTTGCGACCTTTGGAAGTTCAAACCGGCCCCTCCCCGAGAGCAACCCTCGAAGCGCGGGATGAGTCTGATCGATTTCGCCCCAAGGCACTGATCCAGGTCGCAATACATCAATGATGGGGCCAAATCCCGTCTCTCGGAGGAGTGCCCTTGACAGCGCCGCCGGATCCATGCGCTCTCCGGCGAACAACCAAAGACCACCACCGTTTGATACAAATTCAACGATCCGCCGTATCTCTTCATCGTTCAGTCCTTCGGGACTCACCAGCAGAAGAACGTCGGCATTTTCTAAGTTCTCCGTGCCCGGTGGGCCCGGTTTGACCGTCACTGCCGCCGCATTCAACCCCGCCCCGGGAGTCAACGCAAGCTCGAGGGTCCTCAGCGCAGGAATGTCGCCTCCCGAGAGCAACACTCGAGGAACCGGAGGCACCGAAAGGATCGCTGTTCGATGGTTGTCCAGAGCAAGGGCGTCCTCGTCCTCGATTTCCACCTCAAGCGCATGGAGCCCCGCTTCCGGCAAACGCACCGGAATCGCCCTTTCACTCGGGTCCAATCCTTTCACCTGGACTTCGCCTTCGGCGACCTTTCTTCCAGAAATCGTGACCTCGAAGAGGGTGGTTTCCTTCTCGGCACCGGTTAGCTGGAAACGGGCTTCCAGCTCGTCCTCCATTCCCGGTCGGGCGAGCGGCCGAGCCATGCGAATGGCATAAACGCTGATGTTTTCCGGCGTTTCCTCCGGTCCCACGTCGATACGACGGAGCTTTACGTCCGGCGGCAACGGAGGAAATGAATCGGGTGTTGCGCCTGCGAAATCGGACATCCAGAGAACCTCTTTCACCCCCGCGCCGCTTTTTTCCAGACGACTCAAGGCCCGTACCATTCCTGCCGCAGGAGCCTGGCTTCTCCCGTCTGTCGACAGCGCATCAACCCATGCTGGTGTTTCTCCGGCTGCGGTGGTTTGTTGAATGTCACGAGCGCCCTCACGGTCGGCCACAACAACCCCAACAACGCCGCCAGCCTTCCAGATGTCTGCGATCGCTTTCCGTGCACGGTCCAGCGAGCTTGTCGAATGGACATCCCGCGCCGCCATTGACGCCGAAAGGTCAAGCAGCATGACCGTCTCGCTGTTGCCGAATCCCGCCGACGCTCCCCGAATGGCGGGGCGCAGGAACGCCAGCACGAGAAAGAGAATCGCCAGCGTTCGCAGCAGGAGCAGCAGCCACTGGCGCAGACGCAACCGTCTTGTCCGGCGGGATTGAATTTTCTCGAGAAAGGCAAGGGTGGAAAACGGCACGGGGCGGAGACGGCGTCGCGCCAAAAGGTGCAGCAGCAGCGGCACACCGATCAGCACCAGTCCCAACATCAGCCCTGTGTTCAGGAACGTCATCTTTACCGTTCACCTCGTTGCATTTCCACACCTGCCGAATGCAAGGTACTTGTCCAGCGGCAAGCGTTACAACGGAACGGTCCCCCGGTAGAGGCGTGCGCAGCAATATGCCCCGGCGATCGTCCACCGGGGCACAGACTCTTTTCGGTTTGTCACTTGCCCATCATTTCGGTTTTGCTGCAAACAGATCGAGGGAAAGCGCAGCGTCCATGATTTCGTGACCGTCCGGTGTGATCAGCACCATGTTTTCAGTCCGGTATGCACCAACCCCTTTCTCGTACATTCCCGGCTCGCTGGTGACAATCATCCCGGGTTCGAGAATGATGCTTTGTCCGAAGGGGATGCCGTAGTCGTCCTGCCCTTCAGGTCTCATGCTCGCCCGTGGAAGCTCGTGAACATAAGCGCCTCCCGTTCCATGTCCCGCTCCGTGAAAAGGCCGCTCGATTCCGGCGGCTTTCATTCCTTCAACATATTTCATCCCCGCAGCCCAGGCCGGTTTACCCGGCACCATCTCACCGATCACATCATCCATCCACACCACCTGCAGGTCGCGGAGCCGGACAATCTCCTTCGGCAGTTCATCGCACCCAAGCAGCACCATGCGGGTCAGGTCCGTGCAGACCCCCTTGTAGAAGATGCCCCAGTCCACGAGCATCGTTTTGCCGTCTTTCAGTGGTCGGGGTGCGCGGCTCATGTCCGGGTGCGGGGTGTCACCGTCGAAGTCCATCACCACGATGGTCTCGAACGACATTCCCTCGCCGCCCATTTCCTCACAGTGCGCATCAAACGCATCCCGGTAGTCCATGTCGGTCCTGGTGGCCATGTTCCGCGGGAGCCACTCCTCAACCGACCAGCAGAAAGCGTTCATGGCGATTTCAAGCGCTTCATGGATCAACACCAGCTCTCGATCACCCTTGATCATGCGGAGCCTGTCGAGAAAACCGGAGGGCGCCTCAATCTTGTTGACTCCCAGCATCGCGGGCAGGGCGTGATACACATCGATGGGAAGCCCTTTGACGTCAACGACAAGCGTTTTCGCCCCACCGGTCAGCTCGCGCAATTCCGGGTAAAGGTGGAGGTGTTTCATTCCCCAGATGTACGTCTTTACTCCGAGGATTTCGGGGACGCGGTTTTCGTAGCGTCCATCGGTGATGAACCAGGCGGCATCGGGAGAAACAAGCATCCGGGCGTCTTTCTGAAAGTCGCCGGGAATGCCCGAAAGCCAACCAACGTTGGCTGGATCTGTCACGAGCATCGGCACGTTATACGATTCACGCAGCGCCTTTTGAACACGGCCAATTCGCTCTTGAAGCAATTCCTTTGGGGCAGGCATGACAACCCTCCTGAATGAAGCGGGTTTGTTTGTGGCATAGAAAATGAGGTTCAACCGTGCAGGACGCAACCATTCATGGAGCCGATTGATCCCTGCCGGTGACGTCAATGGGTATGTAGAAGCCTTGGATCGCCCTCGTCTCTACCGGTAAGGTTGCTGTTATTCACGTTTAAACCTGAAGATGCAGGGACATTTCGCCGATAGAGAAGATGTGGAGGGCTGTGCGCCAACGTACGTTGCGGGTGTACCTTTCGCACGATGGCCCCTTGATGAAAACCAGGAGATCCATGCCGCTGCACATCCTCATCGTTGACCTTCAGGTAAGCGAAGCCGAGCCGCTGAGACAACGGCTGGAGCAGTCGGGGGTGAATGTTATCGTCACTGCCGACGGCGAGGAGGCGCTCACGCGCGTGATGAACGGAGAGATGGACAGCCTGATCACCGAGCTTCGCCTTGACGGAAACCTCGGCGGAAAAGAGCTGGCCGAACGGCTGCTCACCAAACTACCCGCCTTCCCCGTATTTGTCTACACTCGGTGGGGAAGCGCGGATGAAGCATTCAACCTCGCCCAGATGGGTGTGCGCGCGTTCGCCGTCAAGGGGGAAGAGGTTGACGATTTCGTGGAAACGGTAATCGCCGTATCGAAGGGACAGCCCGCGCCTGGTCAGGACCTCCGCGATCCCCGCGCGGCGGACGTTTCCTACACCCAGTATCTGTCACGCAACGTCGAAACCGCGATCGTCTTTCGAACCGCCATCGAACGCGTTGCGAAAGCGCCGTCCACTGTGCTGATTTCTGGTGAGTCCGGTACGGGAAAGGAGCTACTGGCAAGAACGATCCACCTTCACGGCCCCCGGGCGAACAAGCCCTGGATTGCTGTCAATTGCGCCGCATTGCCCGAGAACCTGATTGAGTCGGAACTGTTCGGTCACGAAAAGGGGGCGTTTACCGGCGCCTCGTCGCGCCGTATCGGACGGTTCGAACAAGCGCAGGGAGGAACCTTTTTCCTCGACGAAATCGGAGATCTGTCGCTCGCTGTGCAAACGAAGTTGCTCCGTGTGCTGCAGGAACGTGTCATCGAGCGTGTTGGCGGGAACCAGCAGATCCAGATAAGCGTCAGGGTGATTGCCGCCACCCATCAAAACCTTCGCGAACTCGTTAAACAGGGTCAGTTCCGTGAAGATCTCTTCTACCGCATATCGGTGATCACGTTGACACTTCCACCGCTTCGCTCTCGTCCGGAGGACATCCCGGGGCTGGCGAATTTCTTCCTTGACCGATACCGCCGCGAGGCGGGCCGGGAACCGATGCTGATCACTCCCCGTGCGATGAAAGCGTTGCGCGGGTACCGGTGGCCGGGAAACGTCCGTGAATTGGAAAATGTAATTGAACGAGCGGTGGTGATGACACCGGGAAACCGCGTGGATGTGGATGACCTGCCCGAAGAAATCCGCCGCTCCCAACCTCTTGCGGACCAGCGCCGCAGCCTCCGCGTCGCCCGCGAGGAGTTTGAGGCCGATTTTATCCTGCGCACCCTTGAGCGCCTGAACGGAAACATCTCCGCTGCCGCCACGGAACTCGAAATCGCCCGTAAAAACCTTCAGGAAAAGATCAAACGGTACAAGATTCCCGTGAGTGAAATCCGGGAACGCTCCGGCGGCGAAGCTGAACCTCCTGACCATTGAAGTACAGGAACTGTCCCCCGGAACACCTTATCTTAGCATGCGTCCACCCTATCCAGCAAAAGGACAACCCTACGGGAGATGCTGGTGAAGACACGGAACGAAAGCATGCTGCTGCTTTGGCCTGCGCTGACCGCCATGGCCGACCTCGTCGCTCTGGCAGGGAGTATGATGGCCGCCTATGGCGTTCGCTTTCACACACAGTTTACTTCGGTTGTCCCGATCATCTACGGCATTCCACCGTTTCATGTTTACATCATTTCAGCCTTCGTCGGCGGCGCCTTCTGGGTTATGATCATGTCGCTGCGGGGAGTGTACCGCATCCAGATGGGACAACCGGTCTGGGGAGAGATACGTGATGCGACCGGGAGTTTTCTGATTGGGTTTGCACTCGGTTTCGCGCTTCTCTTTTTCTACCGTGGATTTCTCTATTCCCGCGTTGTTGCGCTGTTGACGCTGGTGCTCGCATTGCCCTCGCTTGCCCTGGTGCGGATTCTTTTCGGAACATTCCGGCGGAAACTGCTGAGGGAGCGGCCCTTTCACAGAGCGTTGCTTATCGGCTCTCTCGCGGATGTCGTCGGACGGCGCCTTTCCGCCACCGAAGGGAGCGGCATTCAGATACTCGCCGTTCATAAAGACCAGGGAGGCTCAGAGCTTGCCGACTTCGTACGAGAGGCGGAAGAACTCCATGCGGACACCGTCATCCTGGCGTACGGTTTCGAGCGGTTTGCACGCGTTCGGCAGGTGATCACGGCGCTGGAGGGACGCCGCTTCAATTTCCTCTTCGCCCCCGACCCCCAGGCGCTGGCTACCGGGCGACTGAGGACATTGAACCTCGCCGGCCTTCCGATGCTCCAGCTTCGCGAAGATCCCCTCGAGGGGTGGAACGGTTTGATCAAGGGAACCTTCGATATCGCCGTTTCTTCTGCCCTGCTGATTCTGTTCTCTCCGTTCATGGCGCTGATTGCCCTTGGCGTTCGTCTCTCGGGCAAGGGACCGGTGATCTACCGGCAGGAACGTGTCAGCCTGGATGGCCAATCCTTCATGATCTACAAGTTCCGTACGATGCGACAGAACGCCGAGAGCGGTTCCGGCCCTATCTGGGCAAAACCTGGAGACTCCCGGACAACACTGTTTGGAAGGTTCCTTCGCCGCTGGTCGCTGGATGAACTTCCACAGCTCTTGAACGTGCTGCGCCGCGACATGAGCCTCGTCGGCCCCCGCCCGGAACGTCCGGAATTCGTCGAACAGTTTCGCGAAAAGGTGCCAAGGTATTCCGAGCGCCACCGTGTTCGCTGTGGATTGACCGGGTGGGCCCAGGTGAACGGGCTTCGCGGACAAGCGCCGATTGAGGAACGGACTCGCTACGATCTGATGTACATCGAGAACTGGTCGCTGAGTCTGGACCTTTGGGTCCTCGCCCGAACAGTGCTTGCCGTTCTTTTCGGGCGCGACGCTTATTAGGATGTCGTGATATACATATAACAGGATTTGTTTTACAGATAAAGCAAAACTGATGCGCCCATGAATATTGTTCGCCGATTCGCTGGATACCTGAAACCGCACACGGGACACATCGCCGCCACCTTGATTTCGACGGTGCTGTTCGTTGTGTTCTCCTCTGCGGCCTACTGGCTCGCCGCATCCTTTCTCACGGCGCTTTTCTCCGGTGGCATCCAGTCGCCCGAATCCGCTGATTCGATCAACGACATTTTGAACTACTGGACCGCCCGGCTGCTCCTCGGCGATTCGGCAAGCCAGACTCTGCTGCGCGCCGCGATTGCAATCGTTGTTGCGTTTCTGGGGAAGAACCTGTTCGGCTATCTCCAGCTCTGGTACGTCAGCTTTGTCGAACAGCGCGTGATCAAGGAGATCCGTGACGAGTTGATGGAACACCTGATGCGGCAGGACCTTTCCTTTTTTCAGACCGAACGGCGCGGCCACCTGATTTCAACCATGCTGAACGACGTCGAGCAGCTCAACCTCGCCCTGAACAAGAGTTTTACCAAACTGATACGCGACCCACTGAACGCCATTGTCCTGCTTGTGCTACTCTTTGCAGTGTCCTGGAAGTTGACGCTCGCCGCTCTCGTCGTTGTGCCCGCCGTCGGATGGACGGTTCAGGTGCTCGCCCGGCGGATCAAGGGGCATGCTAGCAACGTTCAGGAACTGCTTGCCCGCCTTACCGGACAACTCCAGGAAACGCTCTCCGGTATGCGGATTGTCAAGGCTTTCACCAACGAACCTTTCGAGATCCACCGGTTTAAGGGATACACTACCGGACATTACCGAAGCGCGTTGAAACAGGAACGGTTGCGCCGCCTGGTCATCCCGCTCAACGAAATTGTTGGCGTTGTGATTATCTGTGCGATCCTCTATGGGGGCGGCGAACTTGTGCTCGTGCGCAAGAGCTTTGCCAGCGAAGATTTTGTCCGGTTCCTTGTGCTGCTCTTTGCGTTACTGAACCCTCTGCTTTCGTTGACAAACCTGATGGCCAACATCCGTGTCGCCGAGGCGTCGGGCGAACGTGTTTTCCGCCTTCTTGACACCGTCCCCCGTCTGCCGAAATCGAACCGTCCTCTATCGGCGAGAGAAATGACCGCTGGGTTCCGTTTCGAAGATGTGGGATTTCGCTATGCTCCCGATGCTCCCGACGTGCTCGATAGCATTTCGCTGGACATCCGCACGGGCGAAAAACTCGCCATCGTTGGACGTAGCGGGTCGGGCAAAACAACCCTGATCAACCTTCTGCCGCGTTTCATGGATCCCACTCGCGGCCGTATCCTTCTCGACGGTAACGATCTGCGTGACCTGGACCTGCATCAGCTCCGCTCCCTGTTTGGAATCGTTACACAGGAGGTGATTCTTTTCCACGACTCCATTGCGGAGAACATCGCCTACGGTCTCGCGGATGTGAACCCCAGACAAATTGTCGCCGCCGCCAAAGCCGCTCAGGCCGATGATTTCATTCGAGCGTTGCCGCAGGGCTATGACACCCTCGTCGGCGAACAGGGGTCCCTTTTCTCCGGAGGTCAGCGCCAGCGGATCAGCATCGCCCGGGCGCTGCTGCGTAATCCACACATCGTGATCCTCGACGAGGCCACCAGCGCTCTCGATTCCGAATCGGAGGACGCTGTCAGTACCGCCCTGGAAACATTGACCGAGGGGCGGACGGTTGTGATCGTGACCCATCGCATTGCCTCGGTACGTAACGCCGACAGGATTGTCGTCATCGAACGTGGACAGATTGTCGACATCGGAACCCACCGGCAGCTTCTTCGCCGCTGCACACTCTACAAAGAGCTCGCGTCCCACCAGCAGCTTGCGGAACCGGTGGAGGCAGAGGCATGATCCCGCAACGGGTGACAATGGTCTGCTCGAGTACCACCTGGGGCGGAACGGAAAAGTGGGCACTCCGAGCGGCAGAGCAACTACAGGCACGGAACATTGAGGTCACTTTTACGGGACGTTCTCCAGAACTGTTCGCCCGATTCGCCCGTTTCAAAATGCCGTTCCTGCAGCTTCCATTCGTCAACGAAGCGGACATTGCAACCGTTTTGCGTCTTGCTGTTCACCTGCGTTCACAGGACGCGGTGATCCTGACGCGGGTCCGCGATTACTGGCTCGGTGGACTCGCGGCGAGAATAGCCGGTACCCCGTCGCTGTTGAGGTTGGGAGTCGTTCGGCACTTGCGTAATCATTATTGGATGGATCGTTTGCGTTACGGCCTGCTGCCGTCGGCCGTTCTGGTCAATGCCCGGCCTATTGCCAACGCCCTGCAACGGACTCCCTGGATGCGCTCGCTATCGATCTCCATGATCTCAAACGGTGTCGATGCACCCGGAGCCGCCAGTGCTGAAGAAAAGGCGGAAGCCCGAACCGCGCTTTCCATTCCCAACAACGTTCTGTTGATCATTGGTACAGGGCGGCTGGCCATGGAGAAGCGGTGGCCTTTGCTTGTTCATGCCGTCGCGGAGCTGAAAAAGCGGGGCCTGTCCGTCCAGGGGGTTCTTCTTGGAGAAGGCGATCAGCGAGGGTCGCTGGAGCAGTTGATCGGGGAGCTTGATGTTTGGGACCAGATCACCCTCCCCGGCCACACCACCGACATCGACCGCTGGCTCTCCGCCGCGGATATCTTTGCTCAGCCATCAGAGAATGAAGGCCTTTCCAATTCGCTCCTCGAGGCGATGGGGAGAGGGTTGGCCTGCGTGTCTACCGCCACCGGTGGAGTGCGTGACCATTTTTCGGACGGCAGCGAGCTGCTGATTGCGAACGCCGAAGACGAGACGGGATTCATTGATCGCGTCGTTCACCTGGCGGAAGATCCACTGTTGCGTGCAGAGGTGGCTGGGAACGGGCTGCAATCTGTGCGGCAACATTTTACCTGGGAACGGATGACGGACCGCTTGATCGAGGTTCTCGATAACATGACCGGAGGGCGGAAATGAACATCGCGTTCGTGAACTCCGCCGACTCCTGGGGCGGAGGCGAGAAATGGACGTTGCGCACAGCACTGGAGCTGTCACGACGCGGGCACAAAATTGTCCTCGTTGGACGCGAGGGGTCGCTGTTCGCAGACAGGGTTGCCAGGTCCGGCCTGCTCAACCACACACTGCCTTTCTCGTTCGACTATCATCCCGCCACCATTCCCCGGCTGATGCGTCTCTTCCGCGAACATCGAACAGAGGTGGTGGTAGTTCATTTTAACAAGGACGTTCGCACGGCCGGCGTCGCCGCGAAGCTGCTTGGCATACCGGTGGTGCACCGTAACGGCTTTCCCATTCTGCACAACAACCTGCGTCACTGGATTACGGCACGGTTCATTGACCGCATCCTGACCAACTCCGAGCGCATACGCGAAACATACTCCAGGTATGGCTGGCTGCGGCGCATTCCAACAGATGTCGTTCCGAACGGGCTCGAAGTTCCGGCTTCGCCGGGAAAGCACAACCCGGTCCGTCTTGGATTTCGCAGCAAGAACCTCGTCGCCGCCTATGTCGGAAGGTTGACCACTGTGAAACGTGTTGTCGATCTACTGAATGCCTTTGCCGTACTGCCAGAAACAAGCCCTTGGCGACTTGCCGTTCTCGGCTCCGGCAGCGAAGAATCAACCCTTCGGAACCGGGTTGCTGGCGATCCGACGCTTTCGGAACGGGTTCATTTTCACGGGTTTGTGGAGTCCGCCGCTGAACTCGCGGGGTGTTCGGACATCGTGCTGCTTCCCTCCGAGGATGAGGGAATGCCAAACGCATTGATGGAAGCGATGGCGCGTGGCGTGCCCGTTGCCGCATCTCCCGTCGGCGACGTTCCGCTTCTCCTCGATCATGGCCGCGCAGGATTCCTCGTCCCTCTTCGCGACCCGGGGGCGTGGACCTCTCTGTTACTGGAACTCGAGACAGACAGCAAACGGCGGCGGGCGACGGGTAACGCCGGGCGCAAGAGAATTCTTGAGCAGTTTACGCTTGAAGCAATGATCGATGGGGTCGAGGCCTGCTTGTCCTCTGCCACACATGGCCGCTGAACAATCCCTGCGTGTGTTGTCCTTCGTTGAAGTAATCCCCGCTTTACGGTACATTCAACCAACTGGCCGCAAACCCCGACACGGCCGCAACGGTTTCATTTGACTGGAAATGTATTGATGGCTGATCCTCTTTTTTCACGGCCCTGGTGGCGTGCTGCCGGGTTCCGCGTTCTCGGCGGAATCCTCAAGCCACACCGTAACCAATGGGCTCCGCTGCCAAAGAATCCGAGGCGGATTCTTGTGTTGCTACCTGTCCTCCGTGGCGACTACCTCGTCGCCACCCCCTTGATCGAGGCTCTTAGCCATGCCCGGCCGAGAGCTGAAATTGCTGTCGTAGTAACCCTCGCCAGCTATGACCTCGCCGTGGTCGATCCTTATGTTGACCGGGTAATTCTTTACGAGAAACTGCCTTGGTGGCCACGTTCGATCTGGCACATCCTTCGTTACCACCCGGACATTGTGGTGCTGCCAAAGGGACATCCAGCAACCACCGAGAGCGGACTCGTCGCATTATCCGGAGCTCCCTTTCGTGTCGGGCTTTCCCACCCACACCATGACGCCCTGCTGACTCATCCGATCGCGCATGACTGGGACAACGAACACCGAACGGAGGCGTTCGCCCGGCTGCTGCAACCGTTCGGCCTGGATCCGGCCGAAGTCACCCGGAGGCTGCACATCGGCGTCGACCCGAACGCGGAAATCTGGGCGGAAAAGGTGATCGCCGCCGCTCCCCCCGCGATGCCAAGGATTGCGGTCAACATCTCCGCGGGGCAACCATCTCGCATCTGGCCCGCGAAAAACTGGTCGAAGCTGTTTTCCCTTCTGCTGAACCTTTATCCCGAGGCTGGATTCGTCGTGTTGGCTGCGCCATCAGACCGTTCGCTCGGAGAACAGCTTGCCCAGCGTGTTCCGCAGGCGAGTACCTATACGACAAACACGATCCTTGAGGCATCCGCGCTGCTCTCCCGGTGTACTCTGGAAATCACCTGCGACACCGGGATGGTGCATGTCGCTTCGGCACGGAATGTCCCGCAGGTCGTCCTGTACAACGGCGACCACGACCAGTACACCCGTTTCTCCCCGCAGGCCGTGAGCAACCGCTGCCTGCTGGCCTCGCCCGGGGAGTCGGTCGCAGCACACACCCCCGAGGCTGTGGCCGAAGCCGTCCACGGCTTGATGAAAGAAATCAATCAGGAATGAGGGACAAGACCAACAGCGCGGCGGTGGAAAAACCGCTGATGGTGGACGCTGCTCCTCCGGAGCTCTCGGAGGTGTGGTCGGCGGTTGGTCTGTTTTTATTGATTTTGCTGGTGTTTTCCGCTTTGTTTCTCCGCGGAGCCTCCCCCTGGTTGGTAACCCTGGGCATGATGTTACTCGTTCTGATTGCCCGGGTCGTCCGGCGCATTCCCGTGCCCCGCCGTCATCCCGCAACGATCTGGGCGTTGTTGGCGCTGCTGCTACCGTTGCCCTTCACCGCAGGACAAATGGCCGATTACACGTTGTATCCACCATTGCTTCTGGTTCTTGCGGTTGCATGGAGCACCGTCTGGCTGATCCGAACAGGGTCCGCCATTCGTTTTTCGGGATTGGGGCTGTTGACTCTCGGCGCGATGGCAGCGCTGCTTTCGTGGGGCGAGTCTCGAACCCCGGACAGCCTCTTCTCTGGCCCCGAAACAGCGCTTTCACTGGTTCTTCTTCTGATTGCGTTTTTCCCGTGGTTGTTGATGTTTCGAGGGGGTTACGGGGCCTCCGTCCTGGGGCTTTACGCGCTCACGCTCACGGGCGTTTTCGCCCCCGTAAATCTTGCCGCATTGTCCAACCTGTTTCTCAGATCGCCACTTTTGGGTCAATTCAATGGTTTGCTGGCGGGTCTGCTTCTGATCGTTGCCGTTCTGCTGTACCGCACCACGCTGAAGGAACGACGGCTGTGGCGACAGAAAAATGCCTTGCGTGGACTGCTGCTCGCCATGCTGCCCCTGGCGCCCGTGCTTCTCTTTCTCGCTGTTTTCCATCCAGATACACCTGCGGGAACCCCTTTTGCGGTGTACGGCGCGCTGCTTGGCCTTTCGCTGGCGGCCCGCGAGCGGTTGATCTACGAAGATCCTACACGGCACCCCCGGTCGACGCCCGCACCCTGGTGGGCGACATTTGAGGAAGCCCGGATTGCAGCCGGCGCTCTCGCGGCTTTCCTGTTTCGCCGCTCCGGCGGCGACACCGTTGACGTGATGGAACCCCCTGGACGCCGGATTCTCGATCCCTCCGGCACAAAAATCGTCAACCCCTACAAGGATGGATCACCTCTTTGGATTCCCCTGGTGATGCATCTCCATTCGAATCGCTGGGAGGGCGCCTTCTCGGCGCTTGAGATCGTTTCACATTACACACGACTCGGAGCGGGATCGGTGATTCTGACTGATCACAACCGTATCACACAGATTCCCCATCCAAACGCCGGTCCCTCCTCCTATGAGCACGGATGGGGACCCCATAACCATCATATCCTCGTTCTCGGCGCGACAAAAACAATCCCCGACGCCAACGCTTTCGGCGGCACCATTGATGACCACCGCCGGACCCTGGCGCGGTTGAAGCCGCTGTCGCAGTTCACGATTCTGGCACATCCCCGTAGCGGCAACGCCTGGAGCCCGGAAGATGTTGCCTCCCTCGACTACGACGCTGTCGAATTGTTCAACAAATCCAGTGACGACACCTCGCCCTGGGACGAGGCGCTGACCTCCGGCCTGCTCGTCTGGGGAACCGCAGGCGACGATTGCCATGACCTCCGCAGCCGTCACCAGACCGGAAAACGGTACCTTTTGCTGGACCTGCAGGGACTTCCAGGGATTGACGAGGGCATTCCACCTTCGCCCGCTATGGTCATCGAGGCGCTGCAATCCGGGCGATTCGTCGCGATGCGTCTCGCCGAACCCCCGGTACGCCGCCGTGTGACACGGCACCTGCCCGAACCGGACGCCCCCCGGATCGCCTCTTTTTCTCGAGAGGGGGATGTGCTCAACGTTCGGTTTGCGGATTCGGTTGAGGTTGCAACGGTCCTGTCAGACGGCGGAACCATCCTGCAGATGTACGAAAACTGCAGCAACGTGCGTCTCTCGGTTCCGATGGGAGACCGTTACGTGCGTCTTGAGGTGTGTCACGGCGACCATATCCTCGCCCTGAACCCCCTCGCAAGGGTCGCGAAAGACGCCAGACTGCCTTGGCCAACAAACTGATTATCCCGGAATAAACACCGCTCCTTCGTTGACACCGCCCCGAGGTCCAGACTACCCTTTCCGCACCCTGGACATCTACCTTAGAGGATTATGGAAACATCACAGGATCACCGTGTACTGATCATCGCCGACGCTCACCTCCCGCTCGACAATCGGCCGGACGGAGAACGAGAACGTGAGGCGTTTCGGATGCTGTTGCGCCACTATCGCGACAGCCTGCAACTCCTTGTGTTGCTGGGCGATGTCTTCGATTTCTGGTACGAGTGGCGGCATGTGATCCCGAAACGGGCCTTTGGCATCCTCGCCGATCTGCGCGATCTCGTGGACAGCGGAGTGGAAACCCACTATTTCGCCGGAAACCATGATTTTCGGCTGTCAGGATTCCTCCGCGATGATATCGGCCTGAAAATCCACATGGACGAATGGCGGGTGGTGCTGGACGAACGCCGTTACTGGTTCCATCACGGAGACGGTCTTGCCGCGAGCGATGTCAATTACCGCAGAATGAAACGTGTTTTTCGAAGTCCTCTGGCACAGGCGTTGTTTGGAAGGATCATTCACCCGGATCTCGCGATGGGATTGGGGCGTACAACATCAGACGAAGGACGCAGGAAGAACCAGCGGCGGGAATCGATCTGGCCACCTGTTGAGGAGTACTATGCCGCCGCGCAGAGTGTCCTGAAATCGGGCGAAGATGTGGTCGTCGTCGGCCACACCCACATAGAGGAAACCAGGAAACTTGACGGTGGTGTGTTCCACAATCCTGGAGCATTTCATGTTGAGCGGCGTTACAGCCTGATCGAGGGAGGGTTGCCGCACAGCGAGGTCTGGAGATGAACCGATCGATGCACCGCAACCGCCTCATGGGGGGCACCATGCCTGCCACGGGCCGCCGGAAACCCGGAGGAAGCGGCCCTTCGATGGGTGCCGTGATGATCGGTGCGTTTGCACTCGCGCTCGCCCTCGGAGCGCTTGGCCTCGCCCTTGCACAGGCCCTCTCCACCGACCTGCCAAGCCTCGAACAGCTGGAAATCTACAAACCACGGTTGATTACAAAAGTACTGGGCAACGACGGTTCGGTGATCAAGGAGTTTTACACCGAACGGCGGGTGCAAGTGCCCCTGAACGATATTTCGCCCTACCTGGTGGAGGCGGTTCTTGCCACGGAAGATCGCCGCTTTTACAGCCACTGGGGAATCGACCCGCTCGGCATCGGACGTGCCGTGATCGTCAACCTCGCAACGTTCAGCCGCACGGAGGGGGCTTCCACGTTGACTCAGCAGCTTGCGAGAAACCTTTACCTCCACATGCGCAAGACCTGGAGCCGAAAGATCCGGGAAGCGATCACCGCCATTCAGATCGAACGGACCTACGCCAAGGACGAAATTCTGCAGATGTATTTCACGCAGATGTATTTCGGTCATGGCGCCTATGGCATCCAGTCCGCGGCAAAATTCTATTTCGGCGTGAACGCCTCCGAGCTTACACTTCCCGAATCCGCCCTGCTCGTCGGATTGCTCAAGGCTCCCAACTACTATACACCCTACCGCAACCCAAACGAAGCTCTCCGCCGGCGCAATACCGTTCTGCACAACATGATGAGGGCAGGATACGTCTCCAAAGCGGAATACCGGTGGGCGAGTAGAAGTCCGATCGAGCTCTCCGAATCGGGGGACGACGACCTCGGGATCGGTCCCTACTTCACGGAGTGGGTGCGAAGGAAGCTGGAGGACATGCAGGAGCAGTACGGTTTTGATTATTACCGCGACGGCCTGACTGTCGAAACAACGCTCGATCCGATTATTCAGGAGGCCACCGACGTTGCTGTTGACAGCCACTTGACCGTTTTCCAACGCCAGTTCAACGCGCGATTCAAGCGCAGCGGCCTGTACGACTGGTTGGTCGAGTCCTACCGCGATACCCTGGTTGCACAAGGGCTGATGTTCTCAAACAGCGACTCTGTTGTCGAACACACCCCGGAGGAGCTTGCATTTCAGGGCGCCATGGAGGATTCGGCGCAGACCCTTGCTCGCGCGATCATGAGTGATTCCGTTGCTGTGGACAGTGTTCTGAAAAAACACTTTACGATTCAGGTGGCGTTTATTGCGATGGATCCCCTCACGGGCGACGTATGGTCGATGGTCGGCGGACGGGACTTCCATAAATCGAAATGGAACCGGGCCGTCCAGATGGAACGGCAGCCGGGCTCGGTGTTCAAGCCATTCGTCTACACCACGGCAATCGATAACGGCATCTACGCCAACTACAAGATTCTGAACATGGTTCAGCCATTGCTGCTGGATGATGGTACCTGGTGGCGTCCGGAGAATTACAATGTGGGCAATCGCGGAGAATACGTCACTCTGCGCTATGCCCTGAAAAAATCGCTGAACAACGTCACCGTTCGAATGGTCGCCGGTGAAGACCACATCGTTCCGGTGCGGGAAATCATCCGCTACGCACATCGGATGGGTATCACCAGCCGCTTGCGGGCCGTTCCCGCAATGGCGCTCGGCGCCAACGACGTCATTCCGATCGATATCGTGGACGCCTTCGGCGTGTTTGACAACGGCGGCGTTCGCTGCACGCCACGCTCGATCACCCGCATTGAGGATCGCAACGGGCAGGAGGTCGCAACCTTTGGCGTGGAACGAGAGGTCGTTCTCTCCGAGGAGACCGCCGCAATCATGGTCGACCTGATGCGAGGCGTGATGGATGACGGCACCGGTGGTTCGGCTCGGTGGCGTTGGGGATTCCGTTACCCGGCAGGCGGCAAGACCGGAACGACGAACAATTTCACGGACGCCTGGTTCGTCGGGTACACGCCGAAAATCGTGGCCGGCATCTGGGTTGGCTTCGACGACCCCAAGATCAGCCTCGGCCCCTCGATGTCGGGCGCTGTTGCGGCATTACCGGTCTGGGCGGTTTTCATGAACGAAGCCTACCGTTTGAAACGGTGGAAATCGGAAGACTTCGAACTGCCGGTGGGCGTTATCAAGGTGCCGGTGTGCGAGGACAGCGGGATGAGGGCAGGGCCGTATTGTCCGCATGTGTACGAGGAGCTGTTCCGTCGAGGTGACGAGCCTACAGAGCCGTGCACGGAACACAGCGCGCCGGGAGGGGGATGGTGAGCGCACTCCGGGGGGTCGTCTTCGACCTGGACAACACGCTTTTTGACTTCATTGCGATGAAGGAACGGGCTGTTGAGGCGGCGGCCTGGTCGATGATCGACGCCGGTCTCCCACTCGACGTGGAGGAGTTGCAACGCCGCATCTTCAACGTCTATGAAATCGAAGGAATCGAATTTCAGAACGTATTCGACAGAATGCTTCATGACGTGCTCGGTCGGGTAGACCCAAAGATCCTGGCGGCTGGAATTGTCGCCTATCGCCGCGTTCGTGAGTCACTGCTCGTACCTTATCCACACACCCGCTCCACGCTCGTCACGTTGATCAAACGCGGCTTGAAACTGGCGGTTGTTTCGGATGCACCAAGCATTCAGGCGTGGCTGCGCCTTTGCTATCTCCAGCTTCACGACCTGTTCGACGCTGTTGTCACCTTCGACGACACCGGTGTGGCAAAACCCAGTCCAGAGCCGTTTCTGCTCGCGCTGAAAAAGCTGGCCATCCGGCCAAGCGAAGCGCTGATGATCGGCGACTGGATCGACCGCGATCTGCTTGGCGCAAAGAAGCTTGGAATGCGCACGGTGCATGCCCGTTATGGCTCCGAGCTCCCTGCCGGCAAGTCGGATCCGAACGCCGACGCGGTGATCGACGATATCCGGGATCTGGTCGCGCTCGCTGACCGCTGGAGCTGATCCTCAGAATGGAGGTTCCATGGCCGACTCTCACCTTATTCCTGCGCCACATGGAATCGGCATTGATCTGGTTCGAATCGATCGCATCACTGAACACTTGGAAGACGAGCGGTTTCTGAATCGGCTGTTCACGCCGGGCGAGCTCAAGGATGCGGGAACCGGCCCACAGCGGGCTGCGCGTCTCGCCGTGCGCTGGGCGGCAAAAGAAGCATTGGCGAAAGCCCTTGGGTGCGGCTTCGGAGATGTGTTGACATGGAACGACGTCGAAGTCGTCCGCCGGGAGAACGGCGCACCTTCGCTGCATCTTTCCGAACGCGCCATGCTGCGGCATGGAAATCCGGCAACCCTTGTTTCCCTTTCTCATGACGGAGAGTACGCAATCGCCATGGTCTGGATCTCCTCGCCCTCGAAAGACTCAAGCACGTGAAAACGCTCCTCCGCTCAAGAGATGCGATTCGGATTACGCTGCTCTTTTTCCTGGCGTTGACCGGGTCGATGGCTTGTGCCCAAGGACCTTTTCAGGAGGACGACTGGATTGCCTGGGGAGATTCGCGTACGGTCCGCGACCTGTCGGTGGGGCAGGAGGTGATCTACGTTGCAACGAGCGCGGGGGTCCACCGATACGACAGGTTTCAGCAGGTCTGGTTGACGCCCTGGTTCAGCGTCCCGCTCACCGGCAATCGGATGATTCTTTTGCAGAACGTCAGAAATGTCCGCGAGGATCCGTTGACGCATGAAGTCTATGTGCTTATCGACAACAACAGTTGGTTGCGCAGAGACCTCACCTCGGGGACCTGGGATGAGGTCGATCCACCTGATGGGGACCTCAACCAACGGCTCGCCCGGGGAGGAGCCCCGGCCAAACCGGCGTCCGGTTTGATCGCCCCGCTGCCGTTCCAGGTAGACCCGGACGGAAACCTGAGAAACACCTTCGTTTCCTGGAAATTTACCCAAGGCATCGAGGATGAACTCGGGCCTATTGTCTACGGGTGGAAGGGTTTCGGGTTCGGCACACGGGATCGTTATTCGGTCCGGATCGACCTGTTTCCAGCCGGACCGGGGCCGTCTCCCGGCATGGATGTCACGTCTACCGACATTTGGTGCGCAGGCAAGCTGAACAGAAACGGCGGTTGGGTCTGGCACCGAAACCGCGCCTCAAACGCCTGGGAATTTTTCGA
>JAZDLX010000163.1:0-7104 GCA_043801585.1 bacterium
CGACCTGTTTCCAGCCGGACCGGGGCCGTCTCCCGGCATGGATGTCACGTCTACCGACATTTGGTGCGCAGGCAAGCTGAACAGAAACGGCGGTTGGGTCTGGCACCGAAACCGCGCCTCAAACGCCTGGGAATTTTTCGACCCCGACAACGTTTTCGGACTGGAGCCCGCCAACGTACAAACCCTGAAAATTGGCCCGGACAACATCGTCTGGCTCGCCACCGATGCGGGAGTCATCTTCTACCGGGACGGCAGGTGGTCCCGGATGGGTAAACTGAACGGCTTGCCTTCCGAACGCATCTATGATATTGCTCCCTTTGCGGGGGGAGCCTGGATTGCCACTGACTTCGGGGTTGCACGTATTGTAGCAAGCGACACCCCTATCGTCTTTCGCCCCGATCCGGAAGAAGCCCCGCTTCCTGCAAGTTACCCGTTCACTGCGATTGCGATGGACAAACCCCTGCTGTACGCTGCCGGTGCCGGACTTCTTCTGCGCAAGTCGGGAGAGGGAGCATTTGAAGAAGTTGACGCCCCGTCGGTTGGCATCAGTGCCGCCCCCACCGCTCTTTTCTCGCGGGATCAACGGCTTGCATTGGGAGGACGCGAAGGATTTGCCTGGCGGGAAGAGAACGGCCGATGGTCCCAGCTTTCTTCCAACCTCTGGAGTGGAGGCGCGGTGTTCGCCATCGATTACGAAGGTGGCTTCTGGTGGCTCGGCACGGACCGTGGGCTCGTCAAGGTCGATCCGGAAACAAAGGGGACTCTTTTATTCGGAACCCACGAAGGGCTTCCCGGGTCCGTTGTCTTCAGCGTCCACGGCGAAGGGGATTGGCTGTGGCTGGGCACCGATCTCGCCCTCGTGCGCTTTCACTGGAATTCTCCAAGGAGATCTGAATGACCTCCATCCTGTCAACAATGCTCGAAAAGGATCTCCGCCGATTTAAGAAGCGCTGGATTTTACTGGGACTATTTGTGTGTCTATATATGGCGATAACAGATTTCTGCGCCCTCGCCGCACCCCCATCCCCATCCCCTGAGCCTCCGGACTCAACCCTGGAGGCGTTCACACGTCTCCTCGCTCTGGAACAGTACGATTCCGCGGCGGCCCTCGAGGAACTGATGTTGCAAAGCGACAGCAGGCAGGCGTGGGGAAACCTGCTCCGGGCGACGCGCTTGGTCGCCGAACAGGCTGATTTTGGAGACACCCTCGGCGAGGCTCTTTATTTCCATTCGCTGGAAGCCGCGGTGTCCCTTTTCTCTGAAGCGATTAACGCCTTCCCTGACACGTTGCCCGAAGTCCGTGCATCCTGGCTGGAAGCGATGGGCACCCTTGAGGGCCTTGTTGCACAGCGGTACCAGGAAGTTGATGACCGCCCGCTTGCGGCAGTGACCCCTGCCCGGAAAAGCGCTTCCTTTTTCCGCCAGGCCTGCACTTTCGATTCGTCAAGGCTCTCGGCCCGTGCGGGCCTGCTTTTCTATAATTTCTGGCACGACCAGGCCTTGCACTTCCTGAGTTGGACCCCCCTCGTCACGGACCGTCGGGAGGAATCGCTCCGGCAGCTGGAGCAGATTGTGCATTCGACGCACCGTGCCCGCTGGTCCACCGCCCCGGGGCTCCTTTGGTCGTTGATTGAGGCAGGGGACACGGAGCGGGCGGCCGTGCTTGCAGACAGCCTGCTGCAAACTCGGGGGGAAATACGCAACCTGCTTGAGCCTGCAGGGAAAGCGTTGTTTCTTGATCAGCGCTGGACCGAAGCGGCCGATCGCTACGAACGGTTGATCACAGAGATTCGCAGCGCGCCTCGACAAAACAGGGTTCGCGAAGTTGGAGCTTTGCACCGCCTTGGCCACATTTATACCGCCCAGAACCGGTGGGATCAGGTTCGGCGGGTTGTCAGGGAAGCGGATTCGTTGCCCCTGACTCCAGCTGAACGCAAACGTAAGAAAGAGGATTTCAGGCGTCTCCATGTCCTTGACAAAGAAGCACAAAAACACTTCGTCGCCGAATAGACCGAAGGCCGCCCTTCGTGGTCCCGTTACACCCGAGGAGTGGCTTGAAAAGGTGAGCGAGCTTGCCCTGTCTGAAGAGGTGGACGTCTACGCCGTCGGGGGTTTCGTTCGCGACCGTCTGCTGAAGCGGCCATTCCAGGGCGAGATCGACTTCGCTGTCGTCGGCAACGCGCCCGAATTCGCGGTGGCGTTCGCAAAAGCGTTCGGGCTTCGGCGGCGTGTGCAGGTCTACCGGCGGTTCGGCACCGCCAGCCTCCCGTTGGACAACATCTCCCTTGAGTTCGCAGCTACAAGGCGGGAGTCCTACAGCCCCGACAGCCGAAACCCGGATGTCTCGCCGGCAACCTTCGAAGAAGACCTTGCTCGGCGGGATTTCACCTTCAACGCTCTTGCGGTGGACGTCAGGAATCCAGGTAAAATCATCGACCTGTTTCACGGAGTGAGGGACTTGAAAGCGGGGATCGTTCGGACGCCCCTCGACCCGGAGACGACATTTCGCGACGATCCATTGCGAATTCTCCGAGCCATCCGTTTTGCCGCGCGTCTTGGGTTCACCATTGAAAAGAAAACCCTCGTTGCACTGCAGCAGCAGCGCGAACGCCTCGAGATTGTCGCCCGCGAGCGGATCAGCGATGAGTTCTTCAAGATCCTCGCGGCCAACCCGCCCTCACGTGGGCTGCTGATGCTTCATGAAACCGGTGTCCTCGGGGTCATCTTCCCGGAAATTGACGCCCTTCGCGGGGTGGATCAGGTGGGCAAACACCACCACAAGGACGTTCTTCTGCACACCTTTCAGGTTGTGGACAAAGTCGCCGAGCAAACCCCGCGTGTAGACCTGCGATTTGCCGCACTGGTGCACGATATCGGAAAACCTGCGACAAAACGGTTTGACCGCGAATCGGGGTGGACCTTTCACGGACACGAACACGTGGGTGAAAGGATGGTTCGACGGATGGGAGAACGCTACAAGCTGGCCGAGGAGTTGATCCAGAAAACGGCCCGGCTTGTTCGCCTCCATATGCGCCCGATCAACCTTCAGGACGAAGAGGTCGCCGATTCCGCAATCCGTCGCCTGGCCGTTCAGGCCGGGGAACAACGTGAAGACCTGCTGCTCGTCTGCCGCGCGGATATCACCAGCGGAAACCATCAGAAAGTGCGCCGTTACCTGCGTGATTTCGACCGGATGGTCGCCCGGATGAAAGAAATTGACCAGAAGGATCAGCTCCGGGCGTTCCAGTCACCGATTCGCGGAGACGAGCTGATGCAACGCACCGGCCTCGCGGAAGGGCCGCGTATTGGGCTGATCAAGGCTCTGATCGAGGAGGCGATTCTCGAGGGTCAGATTGCACACTCACGCGAGGCCGCCGAGACGATTCTACAGGAGACCACCGACAAGGTTGCCCGGATGGAGGACCTCCGCGTGCTCGAGACGCTTCGCGGAATCATGTGTGCCCGGGCCGAAGGCTCCGCGCCGCCGCCGCCCCCAGAATCCGCCTGACGCATCTGCTTTTCGCCTTTCTGCGACCCAATGCTCACCTTCGAATCGTTTCAATGTCAGCAGCAACAGAAAAGAGCCGCGTGTGTCCGCGGCTCTTCAAAACGTGTGCCTTGTGGCTTCGTTTCCGTTGCAGGCTTACTTTCCGGCCTGTTTGGCGATTTCACGCCGCTTGCGTTTGTAGGCCCGCCCGGTCTCGATACCGTAACGTTGCAGCTTGTTGATCAGCGCCTGTCGCGAAAGACCAAGCTGATCGGCCGTCACCGACTGGTTGTGATTGTTCTTCTCCAGCACTTCGATGATCAGCCGCTTCTCCACGCTGGCAACCCGCTGTTTCAGGGTGCCCTGACCGCTATCAGTGAGAGCGGTCTGCGTTTTGCCGACGAGTTTTGGACCCAGCGCGCCAACCTTCAGCGTCCCCTGATCGGGGGTGCGCAGAACCGCCTTGCGCATTTCGCTCTCAAGCTCTTCAAGGTTGCCCGGCCAGCTGTAGGTGCCAATGTGGTCGTACACATCCGTATCGACCCCCAGCACAGTCTTCCCAAAGGCGCGCGACGCCTCCTCGACAAAATGCTCGATGAGCAACGGCAGGTCCTCGACGCGGTCGCGAAGCGGGGGCATTAAAACCGGATAGAGATTCAGCTTGCGAAAGAAATCGTGCGAGATCACTCCTTTTGACTGAAGCTCCGTCGGATTTCCTTCGAGCGACAGAATGAAACGCACGTCGATCGCATAGGGTTCGGCGCCGCCGAGCTTCATCGTCTCCGCGCGATCAATCGCCTCACCGAGCTTGGCCTGGAGATTCTGGGGTAACCGGTCCACATGCTGAAGCAATAGCGTTCCCTTTTTCGCCTCCCGGATCGCACCCCGGCGTCCGCTTGCTGTACTCCCCGCGTTCGGCTCGGCGCCAAAAAGAACCTCCTCCATCATGGCTTCCGTCACACCTTTCAGGTCCAACTGACGAAAACGGTTTTCATGACGGGGACTCTTGCTGTGAAGAGCTTTCGCTGCCAGCTCCTTGCCGGAACCCGGCTCTCCAAGCAGTGTCACCACAATGTCCGTTTCCGCAACGAGAGAAAGCGCACGCCTGACTCGTTCGAGGGCCTCGCTGCGACCGATCAACGACGCGAAGGAGATGTCCTGCTTCAGTTCGTCCTGCAGCGCACGGTTCTGGCGGACAAGGCGTGACAACGAACGTTCCACGCCGAGAATTTTCCCCATCACCGAACCAAACACTCGCAATGCCGGTTTGTCGAAATCGCCGGTGCGAAGCACTCCCGGCGAATGGCCACCGAGGTAGATCGCACCCATCGCACGGTCACCTTCAACGAGCGGGAACACAGCAACAGAAGCGGTCATCCCTCGCCGAACGCTCTTACGAGCGGCCAATTTTTGAACCTGATCCGCAACCGGTGCGACCAAAATGACATCATCATCCAGGGGGCGGTCAGCAGCAAGCTGAGCAAAGATGCGTATGTCCTGATCCAGCATCGGATCGACATCGCCAAACCTCGCCAGCTCACGCAAACCACCAGTTGTTTCTTCAAGCTCAAGCAGCAAACCGTGGTCTCCGCCGAAACGTTCCACCGCCTGCTGCAACACCTCGTTCCCCAACGCTAGGCGATCGCCAAGAAACGACAACGTCCTTTCCAGTAGTGTCAGCATTTGTCACAGAACCTTTTCTTTACCGGGAGTGAAATCCCCGAGATGCGCACCATTTTTGTTATATATCGTTTTTTAATGCTATTGTAGACACGCCGAATATCCGAAGCAAGCAGGTAAAAAAGAATTTTAACGATTAATCTCCACTGAAACCAGAGATGATCCTTTCTCTTGCCGTTCAGACAGACGGAGGGCGCGGAGCCTTCTTTCCGTCTAATAGTAGGGTGTTTTGCACAACACTGAACGTCTCAATAGGCACCTTGATCTCCAGGAGGCGAACAAGGTTGTGCTACGTCGTACTGTTTCTCAAGGTTTACACGGGAGTTCGCTGTCTCTCGGGCGAGGGGTTCGGTGGTGAGAAAAAACGGATCCAAGGAGCGCCCTTGACTCCCGATCACCCCCCTTCTATCTTTGACCCTCGCTGCCGGGGGAGAGCCTTAATTTTTCTTGCCAGGCTTAGCTTTCCGGGACTTATCCACACCCGCCAAATGCCACCATGCGTCGAGTTATCAACAGGCGGGAGGATGCAGTATGACGAGTTATCCACACTGTCCACAGGCCCTTGTCCACAGAGGGCTGTAGAACCAATGAGGAATCATGGCCCCGGCTTCCGCACAACGCCCCCTGCTGCCCCCACGACCCTTGCAGGGCGTGGACGAAAGCGCACAGCAGGTCTGGCGCGCTGTCTGCGATCAGATTCGTGAAGCGTTGCCCGAACAGGCGTTTCACACATGGTTTCAGCCGCTGCGTCCTCTCGAATTCAGCGACGGCACCTTGATGGTCCAGGTGCCGAGTCGCTTCTATTACGATTGGATTGAAGGCCATTACGCTACGCATATCGAAAACGCCCTTGCCGAGACCATCGGCCACGAGGGGCATCTGACCTATGTCACCCCCGCGCACGATGAACCCCATAACGATGCCCCGGTGCGGGTCGCGACACCCATGCAGCTTCCGGATCCGTCGTTTGTGCCTTCCCCCGTGAAGGCTTCCCGTGTGGACCATAACCTGAATCCCCGTTATACGTTCGAGGCTTTCATCGAGGGGCCGCAGAACCAGTTTGCCCGCGCGGCAGCAGTGGCAGTGGCGAAAACTCCCGGAAGCACTCCGTACAACCCGCTGTTGATCTACGGCGGAGCCGGCCTTGGAAAGACACACTTGATCCAGGCGATCGGCAACGAAGTGTTGTCCGTTTTACCCACGACCACGGTCCTTTACATCTCCTCCGACAGGTTTACCCAGGACTTTGTCGAGTCGATCAAACAGAACCGCGCGGTTGAATTTTCCAAACGGTACAGGTCCGTGGACCTGTTGTTGATCGACGATATTCATTTCCTGGCCGAACGTGATCGCACTCTGATGGAATTTTTCCACACGTTCAACGACCTCTACCAAGCGGGGAAACAGATTGTAATGACATCCGACAGGCCTCCGCGGGAGCTGAAAGGGCTCGACGAAAGGCTGGTCTCCCGTTTCGCCTGGGGTCTCGTTTGCGACATTGCGCCTCCCGATTACGATACCCGCCTCGCGATCATTCACAAGTTGTGCGAGGAAGAGGGTGTGGTTCTCGATAACCGGGTGATGGATTTTCTTGCTCGCAGTTTTACGAAGAACGTTCGTGAGATACAGGGGGCTTTGATTCGCCTGTTGGCGCACGCAAGCCTGACAGGATTGGAAATCAGTCCGGATCTTGCGGTTCGCGCGCTTCGTGACCTGATGGGAGCCCGTGAACATCACGTGACCATTGAAACGGTCCAACAGGTTGTCTCGAAACACTACGGTCTCGCTCCCGACCTGCTGATGGCGAAGATTCGTACTCAACCGATTGCAAGGGCTCGTATGGTCGCTATGGCACTGTCCGTTCGTCTCACGGGATATTCCCTGAAACAAGTTGGATCGGCGTTCGGAAAACGCGATCACACGACTGTTCTGCACGC
>JAZDLX010000177.1:0-10598 GCA_043801585.1 bacterium
GGACTGATTGCTCAATGAAAGGCTAATCCGCGGACTAAGTTCAGGATTAAAATCGGAGGGAGCATCGTATCGAAGTGCCAATGCTGCATCCCATGAAGATATGAGACCGCCAAGCTGATCTCCGTAAGAAACCGTGGTGAATCCACTATTGGTCACCCGCTTCCGTTCACCGACATCGGTGCTGTTGATCCGGTCGTTGCGGAATGAATACCCGTAACTTAAACGCATCTGGTCAGTCAGATTGCCAGACATTTTCAGGTCCGTTCCCGTCGCGTAATTCTTGTGGTCGCTGTGCACCTTCGCCAGGCTGTAGTCATCATCGAAGCGGGTGCGGTAATTCAGAAAATAGCCGCCTGCATCAAGGTTAAATCCTTGGAAAAGTACAGTTTTTCGGTAGTTGAGATTCAGTGTCTGGTTGTCAAGCAACAGTCTTGCCAACGGATTGATGTTGTCGATCATGCCCGGCGAACCACCGTTGGATGAGTACCAGGAATAGGAACTCTGCAGCGACTGTCCTGATGGCAGTTCTGAGCTGATCTTTGCGAAAACCGAGCTGGAATTCTGTGCATTGTTCACCATCTCGACTCGCCGGTCGTAGCGATCTGTGTACTCATAATTGCCTCCCCACAGATCTTTTCTGAATGAGATCATCGAGTTGATCTTGCCTTTTGTCAACGAATAATTCAGACTGTAGATCTGAAGGTTGTACGAGCCATAGGTGGCTCTGGCCGAAGCTGACTGCTGAACCTTTACCGACTCGGATTCATTCTCTTTCGACGTGATGACAATGACTCCGCCGACTGCATCCGATCCGTATTCCGCGGAGCGTCCACCTCGCAGCAACTCGATGGATTTGATGTTTTCGATGGAGATGTTGCTGACGTTGACGCCGATACTGCCCGGTGTATTGAGCTTCTGGCCATCCATGATGACCACGACCTTTGACGAACTCACGTCACGGAGCATTACTTCCCCGGTGCTGCTGATATAGACACCGGAAATCAGCGCGAGAGCATCACCAACATTTTCACAATTGTATTTGAGGAAATCCGCTTCCTGAAGGATCACATGTGAGGTCTGTCGCTCTGCGCTGACAGCCGTCGTGTCCGATTGTGCGAATAGAGAGGATAGCGGCAGGATGATTGCAAGACTGACCGTCAGGGAAAGCATGGCCTTTCGCATGGGATATCTCCTTTCGTCCACAACGAAGATCAAAGTGGACCGTCGCCCCCAGGTAACCTGGAAGGATGCTCGATCCGGCGAGCGAAACGGTTCTCGCCTGCCGGGAACTTTCCTGCATATTTCAGTTTTTCGCTAACTGCAACGCCTTGTCCGTCAACCGATCGGCGAGAACCGCCAAACCGAGATTATTCACTTCCTCGATCTTGTCCAGCATTGGCATCGGAAAGGCTTCGATGCCTTTCATCGCCCCGGCGATGCTGCCCGCGATGGCGCCGATGGTGTCCGCATCGCCACCCATGTTCGCCGCGGCACGCACAACTTCCAGCGGGTCGCCGTCGTAATAGGAAATCAGCGCAATCGCCACCGGAGCCGTCTCCGTCATCGCCACACCGGCTCCAATCAAATCGTAGAGATCCGTCCACACCAACGACTCATCCCTGCCTGATTTCGCGAGATCAATCGCCCATTCCGCACGTCGCCGAATCGATGCCGAAGCCCAGGGATTGCCGTGCCGGGAGCCTTTGTCGACGCCATACAGAAAGGCATCGATCACCTCTTTGGTGGATGCTCCCGTCATCCCGGCAGCAATCGCGCAGGCGATCGCCGACGCGCCGGAAATGGCGACGCTTGTGTTGTGCGTGGGCTTGCAGACTTCGGCGGCGTCACGGACCACGGCGTCCAGATCTCCCGGGTGGATGATGCCGACGGGGGAGATGCGCATCGCCGCGCCGTTGGTGTCGCCCATCCAGCCGGAGTCCTCGATCGATCCACCGTTGCGAATGAACTCCAGGGCGCGCCGGGTGCTCGGGCCCAGGTACTGGGTGTCGAATCCTCCCACCTCTTCCGCCCAGTGGATCAGCGACCATGCGAGCTTTTCGGCATCGGCGACGCCGTCCGCCAGCAGGTATTCGGCGATCAGAATCGTCTGCTGAGTGTCATCGGTGATTGACCCCGCCGGCATCCCGTTATGGATCAGATGTCCAGGGGGTGCGGGGAGGAAGTCGTTCACGCCATTGGGATAGGTTTCTTTCACCTGCTGCGGAGTGAACAGCGATGTCGGCATGCCCATCGCATCACCGAAGGCTACCCCGGCCAGGCATCCGTAGGCTCGGCGGAAAAGATCTTCGCGATCAAAGCTGGATGTACTCGTGGTCATGGTTCGATCATCTCCCCGACGACCGTGATCGGTTGTCTCACGGCGTTACGCAGCATCTCAACCTTGTCCGGTTCCATCGAAACGATGATGCAGGTCGAGGGACCGCCTGTTTTTTTCAATGGTATTGTGTTGTTTTCCTTGATCTTCGCTTTCAGATTCGCCGTTCGCGCCATCTCCCCGATTTCATAGCCACTGCCATGACTGCCGACGGGGAGGATATCATGGATGAAATCGAACTGACTCAACGTGCGGACGCAGGCGACATCGGCAATCTCGGGGTCATCGAGGCGGACTTCATCCTCGGGCGCGGATTTCGGGAAACCGACACAGACGACAGCGTCACCGGCCCGCGAATTTCCCGGCCGAAGGTCTTTTTCCTCCGCCAACCCGATGACCACCACGCCCATCCCGGTCTGCACCGTGGGCACGTTGTCCTCCGTGCTGCCGGTGACCACTTTCGATCCTGCCAGCCCGGAGTGTTCCACCTCCTCGCGGACTCCTCGAATGATCTCCTCGCCGGTGGGGCTCATTTCGACACTCAGGGTGTCGACGACGAGAAGCGGGGTTGCCCCGGCGGCAACCATCTCCATCAACGGAACCCGTACGGCGAAACGCCCGAGGAGATAGCCGGGGGCGGGGAAACTGTCGTGCTCTTTCGGTCCAATCCCTCCGGTGGAATCGGAAGCGATGATGATGTTCAGGCCGTGAAACAGTTCGACGGCCAGGAGATCCCGTATGGTGTGGATTGGGAAGCCGGAAGCAGGATCCTGCTTATGCTGGTTAAAACGTTTGAAAAAATCGGCGAGCAGATCGGCATTCAACGCCGCTGTATCGCTCTCCGTGGATGGAGCTGTCACGGTTTCGCTCCGCTGTTGTGTACCAATATTTCAACCACGTTGGCCCGCAGGAAATGGAACCGGCACTGATCGATTGGCAGATAGGTTCTCACCACTTCCATCACCCTTCCCTCGGTGTCATGGGTGATGCGGTGGAGGTGGAAAAGTGGCGTGCCTTTCTCGACTTGCATCGGTTCCGATTCGTAGTCGGATGCCGGTTGGCATTCCAGGTACTCTTCCGCCTTCAGAGGAACGAGATCGAATTGTTTGCTCAGTACGGCAAAGAGGGATTCTTTCTCGAGGTCAAAATCGAACAGTGTGGGGCAAAGAACCTTGGGAATGAATGAAACCTGCAGGCTGAAGGGTTTGTCGTCAAGCAACCGCAACCGGCGCAGGACAAAGATCGGGTCGCGTTGCGCTATTTTCAGTACCTGCGCTGTGTCCAGGGATGCGGACATCTCTTTTTGTGCGAGGATGCGTGTTGTCAGCTTTCTGCCGCTTTTACTGATTTCGTCATAAAAACTGAAACTCTCGCCGATCCCAAGGAACATTTTCCTCGGGGATACAAACGTTCCCCGGCCCTGTTCGCGGAACAGAATGCCTTCGGACACCAGGTCAGCGATTGCCTGCTTGGCAGTGTTCCGGCTGACGCGGTAGTGGGTCGCGAGTTCATTCTCAGAAGGAACGCGTTCATCCGCGGCATATTTGCCTTTTGCGATACGTTCGCGAATTTGTTCCTTGATCTGATGATAGAGAGGAAGCACGCTGGTTCGGTCCAGACTCATCGTCATTCTCCTGGTTGATGTTTTCGTCGTGAAAAGTCATTGCCTCATTGATCGTCGATATCTTTCGGCACGATGTTCAATTCGAGTCGCTCCATGCTGCCCGGCGCGTGAATTGCTTCCGCGAAAAGCCTCGCAGCCACGGGAATCATCGGCCCTGCCTGTTTCGTCTTCGCTGAATCGATGAAACGCACCCTGCCGTTCTTCACGGCGTCGATGCGATCCGCTCCTTCACGGTGGGCGATACGGTAGGGAGTGGTGGTGCCGTTGCCCGCCTGTGGACCTTCGTAATGGGGACCCTCTTCGCCTCCGGTTGCCCACCAGGGAATCAGGATCACCTCCGGGTTTTTCTCCACCACTTCTTCCCAGGTCACGCTCGGAGCGATTCCGGGGCGCTCCGAGAAAATCGGATCAGCCCCGACGATTCTCATCAATTCGGTGATGTAGGAGTTGGCCCCCGGAACGCACTTGTAGAAGTAGTTGATCTCGTAGTACACCGTCACCCGGGGAACATCTGCGTACTGTGTGGCGATTTCATCGAGCTGTTTCTTGATCCCATCAACCATTTTTTCCGCTTCAGCCTGATGCCCGATGAACTTTCCCAGTTCAAGGATGCTGTCGTAGCTCTCCTGGAGGCTTTTCTCGTCGACGTGGATGATCGTGATTCCCTGCCGTTTCAGCCATCCGTGGTAGCGCCGCTGCAACTGTGTGGATGTCAGCGCCAGATCGGGGTGCAGCGATTTCACCAGGGCTGTGTCGATGTCAAGGAACCCGCCAACATCCGTCAGACGTCCCTCTTCGACGAGCCGGGGGATGCTGTCGGGGAAAATGCTGTAGCGGCTCACCCCAACGAGTTGGTCAAGCCCTCCAAGTTCGACAACCGTATGGGTCCAGTTGGGGGCGAGTGAAACAATCCGGTGTTGGGTGGTTTCCTGTGCATAAACGGCTGTCGAGAATGTGACAACGAGAACAAGCGCGATCGAAAGGGTACGTGTCCAGAAGGTGTCTGTGCGTTTCATGACCGTGTTCCTCAGTTCTCGAAGCGGAGGGGGGGCTCCGAGGGTTAGCGTGAACACTGACGGGGATTGTGGTCAACTTGATGGGACAACCCATCAATCCGACAACCAAAACCTACAGGCCGGACGATTCGTTCGCAAGGGATACTGGAGTCATTTGAACGATTCAAAACGGTGAGTGCCTCGAGGAGGTGCGGGTGGATAGTTTCCTGCGAAAGAGGCATTGTAACTAACTAATTAACAAAATAATAAAAACAGGAATGGTAGCGGCCATTTCCCGTTTGACATGCCGGTCAGATGCTTCTTAAGGGAGTTGATGAACCATGCGGGTAAGCTCTCTACAACCATGAGAGCATCATCTTCGACCCGTTCATCGCCTGACGGATGTACCGTCCGTACCGGCTCCTCATTTCATCCAGGAGGTGGGGACCTTCGCGGAAACGGAGATGGTTCGGGAGAGATGACTCAACCTGGTCCAGAGGAATCTCGAGGGGGAATGGATCGGGGGAGATGGTGGACGCCACCTGGATCAATGCAGCATAGCTGGAAAGTCTGTTCGTGAGTGACGGCTGATGGTGGTAACGGACTACGTCCA
Organism: bacterium; assembly: GCA_043801585.1. Lineage (GTDB taxonomy): Bacteria > Electryoneota > Electryoneia > Electryoneales > Electryoneaceae > JAZDLX01. The sequence continues at coordinate 5,568 of JAZDLX010000177.1, forward strand.
CAAGGTCCGGGTGCAGTCCCCACGATTCGAGCAACAGGGCTCCAATCGCTGCGTGATCGAAGCCAAACAAATCCCGTTCCTGTTCGAGTGACCATCGGCCCGACTCATGATATGAGCGGATTGCCTTGCGAACGAGTTGCGGCCTCAATGAATCGAGCGCAAACCACCCGATGTGGTGCAGCAATCCAGCGAGGTATGGATCGGGACCGGCGATGTGCCTCATCCGTTTGCGCAGGTGAAGCGCTTTCGCGAGGATTCCCGTTCCGACTGCGTGACGCCAGAGGACGCCGGTGCGGAGATTCAACTCATTCCAGGGAGCGAACGTGCGCAATTTTGGTTGCCGGGCGCAGAGGGAACGAATCGTCTCCTCGGGAATCAATACGAGGGCGTCTTCGATGGTCATCGGAGCGGGTGTGCCTGACGGGCGCTGGTGTCCCGCTTCCCTGAGGATCGTTGTGGCGAGTGGGGGATCGAGCAGAATCGCGCGTTTGATCTCGCGCATACTGCACCCGTTCCGCTGAACCATCGCTCGATGGTAATCCGCGGCTTCCGGGAGTGTCGGCAATTCGCTGATCTGCTGAAGGTCGCGGCTCAGCTCTTCGACGTCTGCCACCTGAGGTTGAATTTCCATTGTGCCTTGTGCAAACGGAGTGTTCCCCACTACTACTATCGGCGAATTTGCCGAATTCTCAACTCCAGAAATTTTCCAAAGGTGGAGAGGACAGGTTTCCAGGCGAGTATGCTCTGATCGGGCATGTGCAGGCGGGACGTCGAGCCAGGCAGTGACGGTAAAAGAGCCCGGATGCCATCGGACTCTTCTTTAAGTGCTTAATTATAAATCAAATGAATCTTCTGTTCAGGACACTCCAAAGATGAGACAATCGAGAACAGTCACAATATCCTCAACCTGAGGTTTGCTCAACACCTTGTCCACACCGACTTCACGGCATTTCCTCCTCATTTGGTCACTGATCAGCGAGGAAACAACAATGACCGGAATGTTTTTCTGGTTCATGTCTTTTTTAAGTTTACGGCATAGTGTCAGACCGTCCATCTGGGGCATTTCGATATCTGTCAGCACGGCGTGAAGCCGATCGGTGAGTGGGATGTTCTCCTTGTCCGTGGCAAGTCTCAGTGAGTGAATGTGTGTCAGCGCAGTTTTCCCGTTGTCAGCCTCGATAAGATTTGTATAACCATGTTTTTTCAGTTCGCGAACGACCGATCCCCGAACAAATGAGGAATCCTCCGCATAGAGTACAGTCACTCTGGATCGCATCTCGCGGAGATCTTCCCGTTGCAATGCGTTGGACGACTCCCGGAAGGCGACATTGGGCAGGATTTCCGCTGTCAACTGTTCGATGTCGAGGATCAGAATGTCGGTGCCCTCTACGGTAAGAGTGCCGGTGATATGAGCCGAGTTGTTGCGCAAAAAGGAACTGATGGGTTGCAGATCGTCCCATGAAAAACGGTGGAAGCGTTCGGCGCCGTTGATCAGAAATCCCAGAATCGTTCGATTGAATTCAGCGACAAGGATAATCGGGTTCTGGTCCGAGGAGATGAATTCGCGGTAGAGGGCATGTTTCAGGTCAATCAGCGGAATTGACCGATCACGAAACAGAAAGGTTCCAAGCAGGGACGGGTGGCTTGAGGGCAGATGCGTGATATCCGTGTTGCCCGATTGGATGATCTGTTGCACTTTAGCGACATTGATGCCAAAGCTCTGCTCGCCTACGATGATCTCCGCGATCTCCATCTCGTTGGTGCCCGAGTCGAGGAGTCTGCTTTGCGGGCGTTTTGCGGTTCGATCACCCATGGATTCCCCTTGATCCGAGTTTTGGGGATTTTAGAAATTCAGTCCATGCTACATCGTTGAACTGCCGCAATGCAAGCGAGTTCTCTCGCTTTCGGATTCGTTCCCGGGAGGCGGCAGGCAAACTGGATCGTGAATTCATTTCCTGTCGAAGAATCGTCATTGATACTACTTTAATATTGGATAAACGGAGAGGAAAAATCTATGCGTAAGATCTCATTGCTTGCCTTGGTTCTCCTCGCGGGAGTACCCTTCCCGTCCCTTTACGCCGGACCCGCCGGAACGTCAACTCCCGGGATCGCCACGGATCCGATTGCCCACACCTTCTCCATCGTTGCCATCGATCACGAGCGCGGAGAAATGGGAGTTGCGGTGCAATCCCACTGGTTCTCCGTCGGTCCGGTCGTGCCGTGGGCTCAACCGGGGATCGGCGTGATCGCCACTCAATCTCTCGTGAACATCTCCTACGGTCCCCGAGGTCTCGCGATGCTCAAAGAGGGAAAAGCCGCCACGGATGTTGTCAAGGAACTGACGACTCCTGACACGGGACGTGATTACCGTCAACTCGCCGTCATCGACGCGCACGGCGGAGTGGCCACCTGGACCGGAACTCTGTGCATCCCCGAAGCGGGGCATGTCACCGGAGATAACTATTCCGTTCAGGCGAACATGATGCTCAAAGGAACGGTATGGCCGGCGATGGCGAAGGCCTTCGAGGAGGCGGAGGGGCCGTTGGCGGAGAGAATGCTCGCTGCTCTTGACGCCGCCCAGGCGGAGGGAGGTGACATTCGCGGAAGGCAGTCGGCGGCGATGATCGTGGTCAGAACAGTCGCGTCCGAGGAACCCTGGAATGACCGGCTCGTCGATCTTCGCGTTGACGACTCGGAGCACCCTCTTCTCGAGCTGCGCCGTCTTCTGACCATTCACCGCGCTTACGAACACATGAATGCCGGAGATCTTGCGGTGGAAAAGGGTGATGTTGAAACTGCTCTGATCGAATATTCCACTGCCGACTCGATGAACTCGGACAACCCGGAAATGCCCTTCTGGCATGCGGTTTCTCTCGCGAACGTGGGCAGGGTGGAGGATTCACTGCCGATCTTCGCTCGGGTCTTTCGTGAAGGCGGGGACCATTGGCGGGAGTTGGCGCGACGGTTGCCGGAGGTGAACCTGCTCGAGGTCAGCGACCGGGATCTGAAGAAAATTCTGTCGATCAGGTAGCAGGTGTCAGGGAGTGTGGCCGACAACCAGCCATCCCGATAAAAGTATATTTGAATCCACGCGTGGAGTGTACGTCGGCTGACTCCATTTTTCTCATACAGATCGGAACGATTGTGGCTGGGGAAAGCGGAAAACACCGTTTTACTGCGAATGCCGGAAACACCTTTATTGTGGCGTTTATCCTGATATTCTGCGCAGCGGGCACGGTGGCCGGGGGGATGGTCGCCGTGACCGATTCCGTCACGAATGCGGCAGATGACAGCACCCGGTTGATGAATTGGGAGCGAACCGGAAACAAACTCGTCACCGCAAGACGTCCCCGTGTGGGTCTCGTGCTCAGCGGGGGAGGCGCCAAAAGCCTCGCGCACATCGGAGTGCTGAAGGTGATCGAAGAGGCCGGCCTTCATATCGACATCGTCACTGGTGTCAGCATGGGAGCGGTTGTCGGCGGGTTTTACGCGATCAGCTATTCACCGCAAAAGCTGGAGGAGATCGCACTTTCGACGGATTGGTACGCGCTGCTTGACGACACCCCTACGCGACGCGACCTCTCCATGGAACAGAAACTCTACGATGAGATTTACAACCTTTCATTGCCATTCAGGAATTGGAAAATCTCCCTGCCCAGCGGTGTCATTCAGGGATTTCGCATCAATAAAATGCTCTCCGGGTACACGTGGCCGGTGCAGAACGTCACGGACTTCACCGATTTTCCCCGCCCCTTTGCCGCTGTGGCAACCGATCTTGAAACGGGGGATGCGGTCGTCCTTCGTGAGGGGTCGCTTGCCGAGGCGATTCGTGCGAGCATGTCGATCCCCAGCGTTTTCGCACCGATGCGGATCGGGGACAAATTGCTGATCGATGGTTACGTTGCCCGCAATATCCCAGCCCAGGACGCGAAGGAGTTGGGGGCGGACATCCTGATCGGTGTCGATGTCGGAACGCCTCCCCGGTCCGCCGAACAGTTCGAAAGCATGGTCGATATCATCAACCAGACCATGGATTATCAGGGACGCGAGGCGAACACACGTCAGCGTGCAATGCTCGATATTCTGATCCAACCTGATGTCGCGGACGTCGGACTCCTCGATTTCGAGCATGTCGAAGAGATCATCCGCAAAGGCGAGGAGGCTGCACGGGCGCATTTCACGGAATTGAAAGCCCTTGCGGACAGTCTGAACGCCATCTCCCCACCGCCGAGATTGTATTACCCGATTAGCGCCGACAGCATCTACGTCGCAGAGTTAAAAATTGATGGTCTTGAGCGAACCTCAAAATCGGTTATTTTCGGTGCGTTCAACGTCCCCATCCCCGGGTGGATGAGCCGCGAGGAGCTGGAGGGCGCCGTTGACCGGATCTATGGAACCCGGTATTACAAGAACGTCACCTACCACCTTCTGCCGCAGCCGGGCGGAACCTCCTTGTACATCAGCGTCAGTGAACAAAAATCAGCAATTCTTCGTTTCGGTTTCCATTACGATACGAATCGAAAAGCGGCAGTGCGGTTCAATCTGACACGGTTGAACTGGCTGCTGCCCGGCTCTTTTGCCAGTGCGGATGTGAAGCTCGGTAATACCACGGTGTACGATCTCACGTATTTCGCTGCGGCGGGACGTCAGGCCAGGGTTGGAGTGCGGCTGAATTTCAACATGGAACAGTCCGACCTGGTGTTCACGGATCAGGCGGGCACGACGAATCCTCTCAACGAAAATATTCAACAGGCGAATCTGTTTACAGGTTCACTCTATTCGACACGGTTCGGCGCGGGCGGCGGAATCACGCTGATCGGAAGCAGGATCAGGATCGGTCAACTGGAACGGGACGATGATGCTGTTGTGTCGTTGTACGGTCTGATCTGGTATGACACGCTTGACCGGCTCAACTTTGGCACCCAGGGATCGATGGTCCAGCTTTTGTTTACCCAATCCGTCCACGACATCTATAATCGTGGAGCTTTCTACCTCAAGCGGGAAGGATTCTTCGACCTGAATGTGCCTTTG
>JAZDLX010000077.1:0-3279 GCA_043801585.1 bacterium
GAAGGGTTCATCTGCGCCGCCCGTAGCGAGAGACCAATGACGGTTGACAACGCCAGCACGAGTACAACGACACCCGCAATCAGGAAACTCGAAGTGCCTAGTTCGATCCGGTAGCTGAACCCCTGCAACCAGCGCGACATCGCCCAAGCGGCAATGGAACCGCCGAACAGTCCGGCGACGGCCACCAGGGTCATGATCTCCCGGCTCATCAGTCCCAGGATCTGCCGGACCGAAGCGCCGAGGACCTTGCGAATCCCGATTTCCTTGGTCCGCTCCACGACGCGCATCACCGTAACTCCGACCAACCCGAGCAGCGCGATCAGAACGGCCAGTCCGGACGCGAAGGTGACCACCTCATTCCACTGGCGGGCGGAACGATATTGAACCCCCACCTTCTCATCGACAAAACTCGCCTGGAACGCCGATTCCGGCACCTCCCGTTTCCAGACTTCCGCAAGCCGTTTCATTGCCCCCGGGATGTCATCGCCGGAGAGGCGCACGTAGATGAGAACCGGGCGGTTTGAGTACTGTTCAATCCACATCCAGTTAGTGTGCGGGAAGGTCTCGGGTTCCATCATCATCACCAGCGGCTCAATGGGTTCGTAGAGAACGTGGTAATTGAAATCCCTGACAACCCCGATTACCTGCGTGTTCCCGAGCAGGTCGGGGTCGGTTTGCCCGATGGGATTGTCCCACCCCATGGCACGCACAAAAGCTTCATTGACAATCGCCGCCCCTTTGCGGTCCGCTTCGTCGTCCCGGAAATCGCGACCCGCTGCGAGTTGTGCCTGGATCAGGGTGATGAAGCCGGGCCCAACCACGTTCTCGTAATATTTGTTAAGGGGAAGTTCCTCTTTGTTGAACCCCACATGATTCCAGTTCCCACTGCCGAAGTCGCACGAGGCATAGGTCATCCCAATGAACCTCGGATCTCCGTTCAGTGAGACTTGCAGCCGTTTCAGAGCGGATTGTGCCAGCCCCCGCTCCGCCGTGGCGTCGAGGATCACAATCTGGTCGCCGTGATACCCGAGATCCCGCTTCATTACATAGTGCATTTGCCGGGACATCACCAGCGAGGCGCTGACCATCCCGACGGCAACAGCCAACTGGCCGAGAATCAAGCCTTTCCTCAACCAACCGCGTCCCCCCACCCCCTGGCTTCCTTTCAGCGACGCAACGAGTGGCGAGGAGGCCATGATCCACGCTGGATAGGCGGCGGCGAGGAGTGTCGCCGCGATCCATGTCAGCATGACGACAATCGCGGTAAACGTCACCGGGCGCAGGCTTAATTCTCCCACGGTCCAGGGACTCAGGAAGGGCAGCGCCAGTTCCGTAAGCAGCAACCCGATCAATGCGGAGAGGAAAGAGATGATTGCGGTCTCAGCGATAAACTGGAGCCGCAGCGCGCCACGTCGCGCCCCCATCACCTTGCGAACACCCATCTCACGGAATCGTGAAGCGGCAAGTCCCACGGCGAGCAGGGTGAAGTTGATACAGGCGAGGATCAGGATCGCAATACCAATGGCGATCATGATCAGAATGCCCGTTGGCGGCAGATCCGTTGTGAAACCTCGCCTGTTCTCCAGGTCGAGGTGAACCCGGAACAGAGGCTGGAGAGCGTACCGCTCGGCGTACTGTGACCATCTCCGTTGATCGGAGGGTGGCATGGGAAACCTTGCCAGTTGAGCCTCCGCCTCCGAAGCGGTCACTCCCTCGGCAAGCATCACATAGCTTTCCGAAAAAACGATTCCCCAAAGGTTCGTTTCCTGTGCTCGGTAACGGTCAATCAACTGGGAGATATCGATATACATCGGGTAATCAAATTGGCTGTTTGGAGGGCGGTCCGCAATCACCGCCTGGATCTCAAACGATTCACGGCCGTTGTACCAGGACATCTCCACGTTTTTCCCCGCAGCCTGTGAAGTGCCAAAGAGCTGTTGCGCTGTGCTTTCCGTAATCACCAATTGGTGATTGTGTTCAAAGGGATGTTCCAGGGTTCCATCGATTACCCGCGACTGCAGCATGATGAAATAACCCCGATCAACGAAGACAAAGGGTTGTTCAATCACCTTCTCGTCCAGAAACAGGGGCGTTGAGTTTTCCGTGATCCGGGTTGCCGCAACGATCTCCGGCACCGTCGAAACCATCTGGCCGACCACTTCACTCGTAATCGAGGGACTGAAACCCTGCTGCACCGTGCCGTCTTCGTTGTTGAACTGGACACGGTAGATGCGCTCTCCATTCGCGAGATCACGATCCCAACTCAGCTCATGACGCACGAAGTGGGCAACCAACAGCACGCTGGCGATTCCAATCGCGAGACCCGTGATATTGATCAGGCTGAACAGACGATGGCGAAGCAAATGACGCAAACCGGTGACAATCAGATTCTTGAGCATGAGGACTCCTGTTCGATTCCGCGGGTTTGGGTAGCGCAATGGTTATGCCAACGCTATCATCTTGTTTATGAACAGTATTACCTTAGGGATACTCGAAGCAAATGACCACAAACGATCAACAAGTGTTCGTTTTCGTACATCCGTACGGATAGGGCTGCTTATTGCGGTTCGCTTCTGAAGCAGGGGTCATTTAATGGGATTCAGGCGCAGAGTGGATACCGATTCCCGCCGAAAAGCTGATGAAAGACGCCATCAGGGAGATGCACACCCGAATCGATCATCGAATCGAGGGTATCAACTTTCATCCGATCATTGAAGATGACGTCACCATCTACGCCGGAGCGAGAATCCTCGGGCGGGTGACCATCGGGCGTGGTTCGGTGATTGGCGGCAATGTCTGGCTGACACCGTCCGTACCGCCAGGCAGCCAGGATCTCCCAGGCAATAGTCCGGGACGAGCGCTTCGACGACGGCGGGGGGATTTAGATGTCATTGCCAGTGCCGACCGTTCGGCACGCGGCAATCTCCAAGCAGGGACAGTATACTCACAATCCATGCCGTTTTGAATTGTGAGTATACTGTCCCAGTAAAACTGCAATTGGAGATCACCGCGCGATGCCGAAGTACCAGCATCGCTGGTGATGACACCTCATAGTCATTGCCCGGCTTGACCGGGCAACCGTCTGGCCACCCTCTTCTTTGTCATTGCCTGGCTCGACCGGGCAACCGTCTGGCCACCCTTCTTTGTCATTGCCTGGCTCGACCGGGCAATCCAGAGGTGTCATTGCGAGGACGCCGCAGGCGGACGAAGCAATCTCGTCGTTCTTGTCGGCGGCATCTGAAAAGCGAGATTGCATCGGGTTCCAAACAAACGGAACCC
>JAZDLX010000225.1:0-3330 GCA_043801585.1 bacterium
TGGGGGTTTCTTCCAGCCTCACCTACAGGTGCAGGAAGTGGATTGTCTCCCAACGACCACTCTACCCAAGCAGACACACGGTGCCGCCCATACGTCGCAGCACCTCCATCATCCCATCTTATTCATGGTCGTAACGTAAAACACCCACGGAATCCGTCCAAGCTGCTATAATGGGAGCAGTTAAACAAACCCAAAGCAGCGCGGAGGACAGATCCCATGGGTGAAGGACAGGATACCATTTTTTCACCAACTTTCAACCAATCAATCAAGATCGAATCGAGGGCTGATCGCCTTACCGGTGATGCCGGCGCACTGCTCATCCGGGAGGTCATGAGCCAACTCAAGATAGACAGTTTTCTCGATGACAACCTTTTGGACAGCCGCAACCAGAAGTTCATTACTCACCCACAAGTGGAGCTGATCCGCACGATGGTCTTATTGCTGGCCCAGGGTTGGCAAGACCGGGATAATGCTGATCAACTCCGACAAGATCCGATTTTCCGCCTCGCCGTGTCAAACCGTCATGGTCAAAGCCCGTTGGATTCACCTGATGAACCCGGAGACCACCCTGACGGTTTGGGTTCCCAGCCCACACTGTCACGATTAATCACCGACCTGTCTTCCGAGCCCCAGCGGCAGGTGCTGAGGGAGGCGCTTTTTCAGTGCGCCGCTCGACGATTGAAAGCCACCCGCGGCCATCGATTGCGCTATGTCACTCTGGATGTTGACTCCTTCCCGCTGGAGGTCTATGGCCAACAGGAGGGGGTCGAGTATAACGGTTATTACCGCCAGAACATGTTTCATCCGCTGATCGCCAATGTGGCCGAAACCGGCGATCTGATCGATCTTCAACTTCGCCCCGGTGCGGCCCATACCGCCGCAGGCAGCCTGGACTTCATCCTTCCTCTTCTGGATCGAATGGAACAGGACTACTGCCAGGTGTCGTCGGTGCGGATTGACGCCGGGTTCCCCGAAGACAACCTGCTCTCGGCCCTTGAAGACCGCGATACTGCATACGTCTGTCGCGTGAAGAAAAACAATGTCTTGGAAACACTGGCCGAACCATATCTTTCACGCCCCCCTGGGCGTCCCCCGTTGGAACCAAGAACCTGGTTGCACGAACTCCGCTACCAAGCCAAAGATTGGTCTGCTGAGCGTCGCCTCGTTCTTGTGGTTCAGGAAGTGCCTGAGGAGTTGTTTCCTCGCCACTTTTTCCTGCTCACCAATTGGAACAAAGAGACGATGCCGGCCGACGACCTGCTTTGGTTCTACCGCCAACGGGGAACGGCAGAGGGCTATATTGGTGATATTGCCGGTGTCCTCGCACCAACCATGTCCTCCACCCGCCGGCCAAAATCACATTACCAGGGGCGTCGCGTTCATCAGCATTACGAGCCAGTAGATCCGTTTGCCAATAACGAGGTGTATCTGCTGTTCAATGGTCTGGCTTACAACCTGATTCATGCCGCTCGTTGTCTATTGCAGATCGCGACCCATCAGGGTTGCAGCTTTCGATGTTTTATTGAAAATGTCCTGAAAGCCCCGGCCCGCGTGCTCCTGCACTCGCGCAGAGTCATCGTCGTGATCAGCGGTTTGTACGCCGGAGCCTGGCAAAAACTGTGTCGGAAACTCGCAACCTTCTCCTGGCAAGATGTCCCGGATACTGGATAGAAAGAATAACGGTGCCGAACATCACAGATCATTCGAATCAGCCAAAGTACAGGGAGGAGTCTGCCCATAATCTGATTTTACGAGGTGATCCTTGCCCATTGACGGGTCCGAACATTTTCATTCAGGCGTTGAAATGAACCGAATACTCGATGAATGGCCATCTCTTTCTCCCCGCCCAATGATTTATGCCATTTGCGGGGGTAGCATGAATAAGATGGGATGAAGTGTTCCTTACCGACTACCTGACCGATCCGGCTGGGGATACCGCCCTGGGTGAACCACTGTTCACGGCCCTGGTGAACCAGTCGGACACGGCCACCTGGGCCGCGACCCGTGATGCGGATGGTTTCATCACCATCGGCGAGCTGGATATCGATGTCGAAGAGGGCCGGGAAGTGGCCACGGTGGTGGTGAAGCTGAGCAGTGCGCAGAGCGAGGATCGGAGTCGCAGCGGACCGACGGCATTCCTCCTGGCCGATGCGGTCCGGCTGGAGCCGGTCGAATAGGACTGTTCCGTGATAGAATCGGAGACAAGAGGTATCCGGCGGCCAGGGAGGGGAGCATGAGACAGCCCGAATGCAGAAGCATTTTCACTGTGATCGCGCGCAAATCGGCATCAGTTCGTATGCCGGCATTTGGGTTCGCTGCCCTCCTTGGCCTGGCCCTGTTTCTCTCCCCCTCATTTCTTCACGGCCAGATATACGGCCAGACGATCTACGACCTCGGCGAAATAAACGGTGATCTGCGGATTCTGGGTGACCAGGAGGATGACTATATCGGCATCCCGAATACAGTACGAGTCACTGACTTCAACAACAACGGAAGGAATGATCTACTCTTGATTCAGGGTAACAGCAGTGGCTCGATATTCGGATTATTCGACGTGGACTTTAAGCAATCAAATAGCTTTATTGACATGCGCTACAGTAAACCCGATTTGTATATTCCATTCAATATCTCTGCTCATTTTGCCTTTAATCGACTTTTCTCTCTGGATTTGAATGGAGATGGGATCGATGACTTGGTGGCATCGAGTTGGAATTCGTATTCAGCCGGAAGCAGTTCGAAAGTTTTTGTTATTTACGGTTCGTCCGACTGGGTACCCCCCATCACAATCGACTTGGCTAGCGAATCAGCCGACCTCACAATTCTTTACGGCAATTCGGAAGATGTCCATTTCGGCGGTTCATTGGCCAGCGGCGATCTGAACAATGATGGTATCGAAGATCTGATCATCGGCGCGTGGGATGCGGCAAATCCTGAAGGTTCACATAAAGGATCCGTTTATGTCGTATTTGGTTCAACGAATTTCCCCCCGAGTGGCACGATCAATTTCGGTAAGGAACCAGCCGACCTTACATTTTATGGCGGCGGTGGAAACGATGATTTCGGTTACGATGTGGCAGCGGGCGATGTAAATGGAGACGGTATCGACGATGTGATCGTTGGAGCTGTACGAGTAAATTACGATCACGTTGGCCGGATTTATGTTTTCTTCGGCTCTAACGACTTTCCTCCAGGACATGCGGTCGATCTGACGTATGAATCGGCTGATATTACCATCATAAGCCCGCATGAGTACGCACGTTTCGGCGTAAGTGTAAGCAGCGGCGACATAAACGGTGACGGAATCGATGATATCTGCGGGGGAAGTCCATG
>JAZDLX010000009.1:0-22734 GCA_043801585.1 bacterium
CGTGCCCTCGTCGCTCGCGCCGGGACCGTTACGCGCCAGCAGCTCGAACGTCACATCGCCGGGATGGAGGATGTGGAAATCGTCGAGGGCGCCACCTATGATGCCCTCGCCGCAAGCCGCGTGGCGCTTGTCAAATCCGGCACCTCGACCATTGAAGCCGCGTTGATCGGAACGCCCTTTGTTGTTCTTTACAGGGTATCTTCGATGACTTTCCGCCTCGCGAAATTGCTGGTCCGGGGAGTGAAACACATCGCCATGGTCAACGTGCTGGCGGGACGGGAAGTGGTGCGGGAACGTCTCCAGAACGAAGCTCGCGGCGACATTCTCGCGGGCGATCTGCTCGCCATCTGGAACGGTCCGAAACGCGACGAGGTAATTGAGGGACTCCGTGACGTCGCCTCCCGGCTCGGCGAGCCGGGGATGGCGGGACGTCTTGCCGCGTGGATGGTCAAACGATTCGGAAACCGAACGTGAGCGAGCTGACAAATAAAGACCGCTTCGTCTCTTCTGTGCTTGGATATCTGGGATCACGTCTGATCTGGGCGCTTGGGACCTCAATGCGTATCCGCGTCATCGGGGTGGAGCACGAACGAGACGTGAAGGCATCGAACGACAGCTGGATCCTGGCGGTGCTGCACGGACGAATGGTTGTCCCGCTTTACACACATCGAAACCGTGGCATTACCGGACTCTCCTCACCGAGCAAGGATGGGGAGATCATCACAAACGTCGTCAGGAATCTTGGATACAAGGCTGTGCGTGGCTCAAGCCGGAATCAGGCAGCGGCGGGATTGCGGGGAATGATCCGCATGGCGAAATCATCGGTCGTAGCGAACATGGTTGACGGTCCCACGGGGCCGCGCGAGGAGCCAAAGCCCGGAACGATTGCCATTGCGATGGCTGCCGGCATCCCGATCGTACCGTTGATCGGCGCCGCTTCTCCCGCCTGGGAATGGGAACGGTCCTGGGATCGTTTCCAGCTTCCACGCCCCTTTTCGCGAGGTGTTGTGATCATCGGTGAACCGATGATGATACCAGACGATGAGAAAGCCGAAGATCTTGAGAAATGGCGGCTTGAACTGAAACACCGGATGATTTCCCTGCGCGAACAGGCGGACGGGCTTGTATGGCGCGAAGGGATCAGGCCCGGGTTGCTGTCACCACTTGGTGCGCTCTGGTCGGTTGGGGTGCGGCTGCGTGGAGCACTCTACAATGCCGGGATCAAGCGGATCGTTTCCTCCCCGGTTCCCGTTGTTTCCATCGGCAACTTGACGGCGGGGGGGAGCGGCAAGTCTCCGGCTGTTTTCGAGGTCGTGCGAAAGCTGAAAATAATCTCCGCCGGCAGCCGTCCGGTCATTGTCAGCCGAGGGTATAAGCGGGCGACAAAAGGGCTGGTCGTTGTCTCGGATGGAAAGGGCATGATAGTCAGTCCTCGAAACGGGGGCGACGAACCGGTGATGCTGGCCAAAGCGTTGCCGGATATCCCGGTGGTTGTTGCGGAAAAACGGGTGGCGGGAATCCGATGCGCGACGGATCATCTCGGAGCGACGGTTGTTGTGCTCGATGATGGATTCCAGCACCGCGGCGTGGGTCGCGACCTGGATGTGGTCCTGTTGGACGTCTCCACGCCTTCCTGGCATTGGCGGCCGCTTCCCGGCGGAAGGATGCGTGAAGGGTTTTCCGCGTTGAAACGGGCACAGGTCGTCATTCTCACCGGACACGCCCCTGAATCCGTTGTCGAAGAGCTGAAGCGGAAAGTGCGCGAGGTGGTCGACCTGCCCATTCTGCGTGGCGCCATCGAACCTGTGTCGTTGCGATCGCTGAATACGGCAATTCGAAAGCCGGTATCCAGCCTCGATGGGCGCAATGTGGCTCTCGCCGCGGGGATTGCCCGTCCACGCAGGTTCTTCGACTCGGCGGAAAAGGCTGGAGCGGTTCCTGTGCTTTATCGGACCTGGCCGGACCATTCGTCGATTCCCCGTGAGACGGTGGACCGGTTGATGCGAAAAGCCCGCAACCGGCAGGCGGAATTTGTGCTGATCACCGCAAAGGATGCAGTCAAATGGCCAGATGCGAAAGCGGATGACCTGGAGGTGTTTGTTCTCGAAACGGAGTGGCGCTGGCGCGAAGGTGAGGATAGACTTGACAGTGACTTGCGGAGGCTGGTGGGGGAGCCCTCGATTCCGTAAGCCTTGCTCTACACAGGTCATTCCTATACCTTCTGGGTTGCCGCCTTGGCGGCAGGCAAGCCAGCATTCGCTACCGGGCCCATAGCTCAGTGGTTAGAGCCGCGGACTCATAATCCGTTGGTCCCAGGTTCGAATCCTGGTGGGCCCACCACCTGGAACATGAGACGTGTGGCTTCGTGTATGTACATGAGTTCCAGGGAGAGTCTCAGGGAAGTGTACGGTTGCAGGATAGTCAGACAACACGCAGACGGACAAAGTGAAAGGGGGAATGATGCTACTGTTTCCTGCTCTGTCCGTCGACCCTCGAAAAGGGTTCGACGTGTTGAGTCCACGAGGACAGTGATGATCGTGCTGCGCTTTCCCGGCTTGGCACGATCTTTTTTTATCAGGCCATGCGGCCAACAGTGAAGGAAGCATCGGATGACGGCTATCGACGTTCGCCGGGAACTGGAGAAGGTAGCGCGGCTCCAGGAAGTGGATGCACAGCTCAGGGACTTGGAGCTGGAGAAAGGTGATCTGCCGGCGTTGGTGAAAAAACTGCATGACGAGATCGAGAGTAAGGAGCAGGAGAAGAAAGAGCTCGAGCATCGTCTTGCGGATGTATCCAAGCAGCAGCGTACCAATGACGGTCAGATTCAACTTACACGTGTGAAGTTGGACAAGTACAAGGAACAGCTTTACACGGTCACCACCAACCGCGAGTATGACGCTATCAATCAGGAGATTGACCACCTTCGTGGCCAGATTGAATCGATCGAAAGCAGCCAGAAGGCCTTGAAGGAAGAGGAAGAGAGTCTTGGCGAGCAGATCGAAGATTTCAGAACACGACTTGACGAGATGAACAACGAGCTGAAGGAGCGCCGGAACGAGCTTGGCAGCAAGCAGGGCGATTCCGAAGAGGAAGAGAATCAGCTCGGGTCGGAACGGGACCGGTTGATCGTACAGATCAAGAAGCCAATCGTAGCCCACTACGAGCGCATTCGCAACCTGCGTTCAGTTGGATCCGCCCGCCTGTACGAAGGAGCATGCGGCGCCTGTTTCGCAGTGGTTCCACCGCAACGTCAGGCGGAAATACGCAAAGCGGAAGACGTCATCTTGTGTGAGTCTTGTGGTGTCATCCTGTTGCCCGAGGAAGATTACCTCGTGGCAGCGAAGTAACCCACTCGCTTTCCCTCACGTCGCCATGGCGATTTCGTTGGGCTGGCAATGGCCGACAGGCGTTTCGATCCGAAACGCAGCGAGGCAGCCGGACGGTCGCCCTTTTCGCAATCGCGCGGAGAGGGAGGAAAGTCCGAACTCCCAAGGGCAGGATGCCGGCTAACAGCCGGGCGTCGCAAGGCGACGGAAAGTGCCACAGAAAACAAACCGCCGATGGATCTGCCGCAAGGTGGATCACAGGCAAGGGTGAAACGGTGGGGTAAGAGCCCACCGCGCGGACGGCAACGGACGCGGCACGGCAAACCCCATCCGGAGCAAGGTCAAATAGGCGGGGAGAGGAATGATACGGCGGATTGCGATCCGTACGTCATCCCCCGGGGCTGCCCGTCCCGGAGATTTTACCCGCGGGTAGGCCGCTCGAGCCGAATCGTAAGATTCGGCCCAGATCAATGACCGTCATCCCGGATTTTCGGGAGACAGAATTCGGCTTACAGGCTGCCTCGTTGCGTTGCGGATCTTCCAGGTGATTGTCACGTAAAACCACATAGAAGAATTGCATGGAAAAGCAATGGGAGCTTGTTACCCGAGAAGAAGGACGTAGCGTTGAAGAGTTTGCGAATGAGTTGGGCGTCCGTCCGGTGATCGCCCGGCTGCTGTTGCAGCGGGGAATCACCACAATAAAAGCAGCCGCGGACTTTTTCAAACCTGACCGAAACACGCTTCACGATCCCTTCCTCTTCAGGGACATGCGTGCGGCCGTGGACCGTATCACCACGGCGCTGACGCAACGGGAAAAGATCTTTATCTTCGGCGATTACGATGTGGATGGCATCACATCCGCCAGCCTGTTGTACCTCTTCTTCCGCGATCTTGGAGGGGATGTCCAGTATTACATCCCCGATCGGCAATCCGAGGGATACGGACTTTCCATCGATGGCATCGAGACCGCAGCGCGGGAGGGTACGCGGCTGATCGTCACGGTTGATTGCGGGATCACCGCGATCAACGAGGTCCGGCGCGCCAACGAACTCGGCCTCGATGTAATCATCTCCGACCATCACCAACCCAGTGATTCAATCCCCCAGGCACTCGCCGTGATCAACCCGAAACGGGCGGACAGTACCTATCCGTTCGGCGATCTTGCGGGAGTGGGGGTGGCCTACAAGGTGGCGCAGGGAGTAGCGGAGACGCTGGACCTGGATCACTCCTATCTGGAGAAGTATCTCGATCTTGTCGCCGTGGGGACGGCCGCGGACATCGTTCCGCTCGTTGATGAAAACCGCATCTTCGTCCGTCTCGGGCTCGAAAAGCTGAACCGCGATCCGCAGATCGGCATTCGAACGTTGATCGAAACAGCCCGTCTCAAGCTGGGGCGCACTGACGTTGGGCAGATTATTTACGGCCTTGCGCCGAGAATCAACGCGGTCGGTCGCCTTGGCAGCGCCAATCGAGCTGTGGACCTGATGATCACCTCCAACGAGCAACGCGCACGCCACCTCTCTCAGGAACTCGAGCACGAAAACCAGGAGCGGCGCAGAATCGACACAGCCACCCTCGATGAGGCTATCGACGAGGTCGAGGCAACTTTCGATGCCACCCGGGACTACGCACTGGTACTCGCCCGCGAGTCCTGGCATGGCGGAGTGATCGGAATCGTCGCCAGCAGGCTGATCGAGCGTTACTATCGGCCGACGGTGATGATCTCCATCGAGGATGGCGTCGGCAAGGGGTCCGCTCGATCAATTCCCGGATTCGACATCTATGAAGCGCTGGGCAAATGCAGTGACTTGCTCGAACAGTTCGGCGGACACACATACGCCGCCGGACTTTCGCTGCCCGCGGAGAACATCGAAGAATTCCGGAAGCGGTTGAACGAAGTCGCGCAGTCCATGCTGAGCAAGAACGACCTTATACCGAAGTTGAATATCGATGCTGAACTGGATGTCAACGAGATCGACGATGATTTGTTAAACCAGCTTAAACGGTTCTCACCGTTTGGTCCATCCAATCCGATGCCGATCTTCGTTAGTCGAGATGTGGCGCTTTCGGGTTATCCGCGTATTGTCGGGGTGAATCACCTGAAGTTCAAGATTCGTACCGCGGAGAGGATGCTGGATTGTATCGGATTTAACCTCGGCGACCGTATCCAGCGGATGGACCCGAACCGTCCCTCGAACCAGATCGTTTACACCATCGAAGAGAACGAATGGATGGGATCGACGTACCTGCAATTGCGGATCATCGATGTTCGCGGTGCGGACGGGAACAATTGAATTCTTTTGCAGATTGTAAGAAGAAGGGCGGTCAGATGACCGCCCTTCTGTTTGTTGTCCTTGCGAGCGATGTGGGGCAATCCGCACGATCTCCCCGCTCAACGTGAACGGGAAATCACCTCCAGAACCTGCGGCTTGCGAGCAGCAGGATCGGGAAAATCTCGAGACGGCCGGTGATCATCACACCGGCGAGGAGCAGTTTCGCCAGTCCGGGAAGCGCGCCGTAATTGCCCATTGACCCGACGGTACCGAGGCCCGGGCCGACGTTCCCCATGCAGGCGATGGTCCCGCTCGCTGATTCGACGAGCGGCACCCCCGTGAACGCAACAGCCAGCGCCGCGACAAGCACTCCCGCGAGGTAAGCGACTACGAAGAACATGGCGTCCCGTGCCGTTTCCTCGGGAATGCGTCGCCCCTCGAGGCGAATTGGGGCAATGCCCTCCGGATGTCCAAGGGTGTAAAGACGGGCGCGGACAAGTTTTGCGAACAGGACGATGCGGTCCACCTTGATGCCGCCCGAGGTCGATCCGGCGGAAGCGCAGATCAGGGCCAGCAGCATCAGCATTGCCTGCGAACCACCCGGCCAGATGGATGTGTTCGCGCTGGCGAATCCACTCGAGGTGCCGATCGACGCGACCTGGAATGCGCCGTACCGCAAAGAATCCGTCCAATCAATTCCCATTCTTTCCTTCAGATCAAGCGTGACCATCAACATCCCGATAGCAAGCATACTCAAATAGGCAAAGGCTGTCGTCGTTCCACCGCGCGGGCGGCCTTTTGTGATCACGAGCCCGTAAAGGAGCGCGAAATTCATTCCTGCGAGAATCATGAAGATGGTGACAACGATCTCGACCGTGACACTGTGGTAGAAGGCGATGGACCCGTCGCGCACGGAGAATCCACCCGTTGCAATTGTCCCGAAAGAGGTGGTCGACGCATCGTACAGGGAAAGTCCCGCTGCCATCAGGGCGATTGTTTCAAGAAGTGTCAGCCCCACATAAACGAACAGGACAACCCGGGCGATTTCACGGGCACGGGCAACCTTCGGTCCGAGGGCGACCGGTGAAATCTCGGCGCGCATCAGACTGTGGCCGACAGTTGAGAGGGAGGGGAAAATGGCGAGCGCGAGGACGATGATCCCAACACCCCCGATCCAGTGAGTCATGCTGCGCCAGAAAAGAATGCCTGCGGGCAGCACCTGGATATTTCCCAGGATCGATGCGCCTGTGGTGGTGAAACCTGAGACGCTTTCAAACAGGGCGTTGATGAATGTGAACGGTGCGCCGTAGAGCAGGTAAGGCAGGATTCCAGCGAACGACATCGAGATCCAGCCGAGTGCAACTGTGGCGAGACTCTCACGGGGAGTGAGCTCCTCGACACGCGGCACAAAGACCATCGGGAACGCCCCGAAGCAGGCGACGAGGATGGCGGAGATGCTGAGAATCGCCGTAGCCCTCCCGTCCATGATCCATCCGACGAGTGCGCTGGTCAGCATCCCTGCCGCACCGATCAGGAGAATCAAACCCACATACCGGGAAACGACCGTTGGTCTCACCGTCTCTCCCTCCCGCCAAAGGATCGCTCGACGAGATCAAGGGATTCAGCGAGATCTTCGATTTCGTCGCCTGTGAGAATGTCCGGTTTACGAAAGTGCCCAGTCGAAGGCCAGAGTTTGACAGCGTGAAGAAGCTTGGCGAGGGGTTTCACCGTATGCTCTCGCAGCAACCAGGCGAAAAGCAGCGTGAAGAGAATCGCCGCAACGACGAGGATGGTGCCGGGGAGAGTCGCCCGGTATGCCTGGTCCGCGATCAACAGCGCCTGGTCATACATCTCCCGATGATTGAGGCGCCTTAGCCGGTCCACGGCGTGCTTGGTGCGCAGGAATGCAGGCATCCCCTGTTGCTGGTAGGCGTCCAACCGGTGGCTGTTGTGCAACTCAGCTTCAACCCCCCTGAATTCGCCGTAATACACCTGGATGGTGTCAAGGATGGCTTGTTCGCCGTAAATGGTGATGTTGTTCAACGCCAGGTTCAGGGACGAATCGAACGTAGCGACCGCATCATTATCGAGTGAATCAGCCGTTGCGGTTTCCCCGATCATCCTCAGCAGCAACGCGCTGTCCATCCGTTCCAGGGCGACCGTCATTTCGCGTGCAGCCTGGACACTCTGGTCGTTTTCCACAAGCATCGCCTGAACACGGTTCGAGAGGGTGTGAAAACGTGCCCAGGACCAGACGCCGGATGCGAGAAGCATCAGCACCGGGATGAAAAATCCCAGAAGCAATTTTTTGCCGAGTGACATGGCTGGCTCCGGGTTGTGTTGTTGCGTCAAGATACAATCTTCGGGTTCGGAATGGACACTTCCAAAATATCTGAACCGGTGATGGCAGATGGGGGTTTCTTACCCAATCTTCCTGTTTTTTAAAAAGAATATCAGGGGTTTACAGGGTTTCTCCCGCGCCAAAGTAAAAGAGACCGGCTCCGCCCGGGGTAAATCCAAGATCGAAAAAAAAGACCAGTTCAGGGGGAAGCACCATGCGGAAACTGAGTCCATATCCCTGGCGGGTTCGTTTCCAGCCCCCGTAGTCCGGGTCGGCCACGGCCCCGAAATCGGCGAACGGGGCCAACTCCAGATCGAGATTCCATGTTGGGAAGAAGGGCAGGAAGAATTGGGCAACGTCGGTGAACAGGGTGACCCCGCTCGCTACACGGCAGGGAGCCTGAATGCGTGCGGCGATCAACCGGCGGCCGTAATCGCGGTTGAACGGTTGCCCACGCAGGGTCGATTCACCTCCCACGGAATAGCGCACACTTGTGGGAGCCTCGCTCTGCATGTCCATGCGGAGACGTCCGTACAGACGAAGCCGGTCTGTCAGGGGTTTCACGGCGGCAGCCCACAAATTCGCCGCGATTGTGAAACGTGGAGTGCTGTACTCGTGCCCGTCGGCACGACCGGCGCGGAGAGCTCCGTCAAGGATAACCCCATCGAGTGGCCGTGTCGCACTGGTTGTACGCCAGCGTGCGCGTAAACCGACCATCGCAATCGAACCCGAACGGTACCGGGGAAGTGAATTGACGTCCAGAGCTGCGCCATCGGGTGTTTCAGGCTCGAGACCCTGGTCGAATTCGAACCACACGTCCGGGCCGATTTCAAAGGTGGAGGTCTGTTTGTGGAGCGCGGAGAGCTTCACTTCCATACGCTGAAGCAGCGCCTCCGCAATCGGGTCCGGTAACGCCCCGGCGTCCGGGTAGATTCCTGCAGGATTGAGCCATTCGCGAAAGGCGAAGACATAGGTCGTCCCTGGGGTGCCGGCCTCTCCCTTGAAGGTGATTCCCGATTGCCGCTTGGAGGAGACCGCTCCGTGGATCAGCATACTGGTATAAAGTTGTTTTTGCAATCCGAGGCCAAGGCCCACGACAACGCCGAAATCAGGATCCACAGTGACATAGGGTGCGCCAAGAAATTCCCATCGGGAAGAAACCGCTGTCGTGGAATCCCGGTCGGCGGAAAATCCGGTGAACGGAAGAAGGACGAAAACCAGAAGAGTGCAAATGCGCAACCTCATCAAGCATCCTTTGCGAGTGACTTGTCATTCCCGTGAAAGTGGGAATCCAGGCTGCAAATGCGCAACCGCATGAAGCATCTTTTGCGAGAGGGTCCAATGCTGGCGAAAGATAAATGTGTTACAGGGCGCGGAGTCGTGATCGTGGAGGCCAAATGGAGTGGAGGTGGAGACGTCCTTGGGATGCGATCGCTGGAGGGAAAACCTATCTTAGGGCACCATCCACCTGAAGCGGGGAGAACAGGTAAGTGATTATTCCATTTATCAGAATGTTGCGGCCGAGACAATGGATAAAAAATGTTCTGGTCTTTGCCGGGATTATTTTTTCCCAGAATTATCATGATGCGGCGAGTTGGCTCGTCTCGCTCGAGATGTTCATTGCATTCTCCCTGGTTGCCAGCGCGATCTATATCATCAACGACATCTGTGATGCACCCCTCGATCGTCTCCACCCGGTGAAAAAGTACCGCCCCATCGCCACCGGCGAGATCGACCCACGGTTCGGAGGAATGCTGGCGGTGATCCTGCTCGTGGTGGGTTTGACCTGGTCGTGGAAAATCGACTCCTGGGTCTTCCAGATCATGGTGGGCTACACGGTGATGATGATCGCCTACAGCCTTCTTTTGAAAAAAATTCTCCTGATGGACGTATTCATCATCGCCATTGGTTTCATGATGCGCCCCATGGCGGGGGCGGCGGCTATCGGCGTGATCATCAGCAAATGGTTGATGATCTGCGCATTCTTCATCGGGTTGACCCTGGCCCTGATCAAACGGCGTCAGGAGCTGGCACGGCTTGAAGGCGACGCGGAGAAGGGCCGCGCGAGTTTGTGGGATGCTCCGCCTTTGCAGATCTGGGATCACTGGATCATGATGATCTCCGCAGTGACGGTTGTCGGATACACCCTGTACACAATTGATCCGATCACCGTGGCTCATGTCGGCAGCCAGAAATTGCTCTACACGACTCCGGTGGTTGTGTTTGCCCTGTTTCGCTATCATGTGCAATCCTACGCCCGGGGAAGCGGCGAGGATCCCACCGAAGTCGTCCTGAGCGATCCGTGGATCCTCTTTTCGATTGTTGCCTGGATTGCGGTTGTGATGTTCGTTTTCATGGGATGGATCTGAACACGTTTCGAACGTTAACGTTGGACCTTGACGCATGGCTGCAAAGAAAGAAAACGTCTCGAAGAAAAAAACGGATCGCAAGAGAAAAGCGGGCGACAGAAAACCCTTGGTCAAGGTCAAATCCGCCCCGTCCTCGGCGAAATCCGCGCGAACATCCGCATCCCCGAAAGCCGCGAAGCCGGCCCGTCGAAAGAAAAGCATACCTCGTGGAAAAACAGCGGTTAAAGGGCGAGTTTCCAAACCACGCCTGACACGCGAACAACTTTCGGGATGGGGTCGGTCTGACCGTGCCTGGAGCCTTGGGCTCACTCCTGACAGCCTGGAAACACTCGAGTCCGTAGTTGGAATGAAGGAGCCGCATCATCGCATCGCACGCGGACTCGGACGCGCTTATGGCGACGCGGCGACGAACGATGGTGGCCTGACGGTTCATTTCGACCGGTTGGATCGCGCGGTCAGTTTTGACGCTCAGAACGGAGTGCTCGTCGCCGAGGCGGGGATGACTCTCAACGACATCCTGCGCCTCGCCCTGCCGCACGGATGGTTTCTTCCGGTGATCCCCGGCACCGCACACCCGACACTCGGCGGTTCCATCGCCTGCGACGTACACGGCAAGAACCATCATCAGGCGGGCACGATCGGCGCGCACCTTCAATGGATCGAACTGATTGCGGCGAACGGCGAGCGGATGCGCTGCGGACCCAGGCGGAACAAGGCGCTCTATCAGGCGACCGCAGGCGGGATGGGATTGACCGGCCTGATCTATCGCGCTGCATTGCGAATGAAGAAGATCGAAACCTCCTGGATCGTCGAGGAGTCCTACCGGGTCGATAATCTGCGGGACATGATGGCGCGGCTTTCGGCGCCGGATGCAACTCATCCCTATACTGTCTCCTGGATGGATGGAACGGCGACAGGCAGGCATCTCGGGCAGGGACAGGTTCTCCTCGGACGGCACGCCGGTCTGTCCGATCTTTCAGGTGAAGCGCGGAAGCATCCCCTGGTTTTTCATGAAAAGGGAGCGTTGACTGTCCCCCTTGTGCCGCCCTTTTCCTTCGTCAACAACCCCTCGATACGCGCATTCAACTTCCTTCGCATGCAAACGGCGTCCCGCAGCGGAAGGACGAGGGTCGTCCCGTTCCGGCCTTTTTTCTACCTGCTCGATGCCGTGATGGAGTGGAATCGGGTCTATGGTCCGCGAGGGTTTTACCAGTACCAGTACGTTGTTCCGTTTGATGGGGCGGGAGAGGTGCTGCAGGAAACGATCGACTGTCTTCAGAAAGCCGGAACCCCGCCATCGCTGATTGTCCTGAAGCGGTTCGGGGAACAGGGAGACGGGATGCTCTCGTTTCCGAAACCGGGTTGGACGATTGCGATCGACATTCCCGTTTCGCTCAAGCTCGAAAAGGTGCTCGACAAGCTGGACGAGGTGCTGCTCGGCGCGGATGGCAGGATCTACCTCGCCAAGGATGCGCGGATGAAACCGGACACCTTTCGCAGGATGTACTCGCGGTTCGATGAATGGCTCAAGATCAAACAACAGGTCGATCCGGATTGGCATTTCTCCTCAAATCTTTCCCGGCGGTTGAAAATGGAGGAGGGGGTATGAGCGCCTGGTTGATTACCGGGGCCACTGGAGGCATCGCTTCCGCGGTGGCGCGGGAACTCGCTGCACGAGGTCACCGTCTTGCGCTCGCGGACCTACCGGAAACTCAGCGGCGTCTTGCTTCCGACGCCGAAGATCTTCGAGTGCGGTTCTCGGTAAAGGTTGACACGTTCCTCTTTGACGCCGTCACCCGCAAGAAACACGAATCACTGTTGAATGAAATCGAGAAACAGGTTGGCGATCTGGATGGAATCCTGTGGACCGTCGGCGTGATGTGGCCACAGGAGGAGCTGACTTCCGACGGTGAGAAAGCCGCCCGGCACCATGAGGTCAATTACGTCTCCGCGATGCATTTCCTCGGCCTGGTGGCGGACCGCTTCGAGCACCGGAAGAGTGGAATGATTGTGGCCATCGGCAGTCCCGCGGGGGATCGGGGACGGGCGTCCAACTATCTGTATGGCGCTGACAAGGCTGCCCTTCATGTGTTCATGCAGGGGCTTCGTCAACGGCTTGCTCCTGCCGGGGTTCACGTGTTGACGATCAAGCCCGGCCCCACCCGGACTCCGATGACCGCCGGAATGGAAAAGTTGCCGTTGCCATCGACCCCCGCCGTGGTTGCGAAGGGTATCGTCCGGGCGATTGAGAAAAAACGTGAAGTCGCCTATGTGCCTGGAATCTGGCGTGCTATCATGCTGGTCCTTCGCCACATTCCGGAGGCGGTGTTCAAGAAAATGAAGATGTAGCTCAATTGTTCCAGCGATTCCAGAAGGCTCTTGTAGATTGCTTCGTGGGATGCCCCGTCCGCCAACTGGCGGACTAAGGACCCGATGTAACGATTAGAATTATTGTGATGTGTGTATCCATGTGAAACCCGGGACTGAAGTCCCGGGCCACCCGCCCGTGGTGTTCGTGAAGATGAAGATGTAGGGGGACTCTATCGGGCAGAAAAATATACCAGGTACAATAGTGGCGAGAATTTCATGGTGACGTGGACACTGACGGTAGAAAAGTACCTGGTACATTTTTCTGCGTCAGCGAACGAGGATTAGTTAATTCCCCTCAGGTTGAAGTAACGCCTTTCGCAGTGCGTTCTCGACAGCTTTGCGCAATGCGGTGCCGGTTGTTGTTGCTCCACTCACGGCGTCCACATCCACACGGTTGTCCCGGACCATCTTCTGGAGCGTCAATTCCGCAAGGTTCGCATAGAACGTCTTGCGGTTATTCAACGCCCTCACCGAGGTCAATCGGTCATTCTTGACTGTCACCTCAATCTCGTAGGGGAATCCGAGGGTGGCGAATCCGGTGTACGTCCCGTCGGGGATCGTTGCAACGGAAATGGGTTCGACGGCCATCCGGCGAAAAGCGGCGATTTACGCATTTCCCAGGACAATGATTACGATGACGATCAACAGGGCTGCGCTGACGATCAACCGCACTCGAAACAGCGATTTTGCAGAAAACGGTTTGACTCCCTTTCGCATCCTCCACGGTTTCAGGACAGCGAGGAGAAAGAGCAGGGCGACGAGTACGAGAGCAACTGAGAGGGCAGCAAGCTCACGTGTCTCGAAACGGGCATATCCGTCCCATCCGGAAACATTTCCCGGTTCCAGCGTGTCGCTGAAAGCCGCCAGTCCGGAAAGTGCGGGGGCCAGCAGATAAACAGCCATTCCCAATAACAGGACGGACAGAATCCATTTTCCGACGACCCACCAGTATTGGAAGAAACCCCATTTCGTATAGAGCGACATCAGGAACGCTGTCAGAAGGACACAATAGAAACCGATCTGAATGACATGATCGAAGAGGAACACGGACGCGCCGTCCAGAATGGGTGCGCCAGTGGGCCACCACCTTTCCGTCATTTTCATCGCTCGCAGGCCGAGCAGCGCGAGGACACCTCCTAGGATGACCCCTGCTGCGGCGATGTGCGCCGCTTTCAGGATCTTGCGAGCAGCGGTTGACAGATTCATTGCCGATCCCCTTTGCAATCGTTTGAACAGGATAAAGATGATGTGAGAGGAATGTCTTTTGGGAAATTCCGTTCAGCCATTTGATTTCCATGCGCCTCGCCGGAGTCGGTCCAGTGACCGCCCGAACGGGATGTGGAGCCTTATCTTCCGGCATGATCCGACTACCAAAAAAGGCTCTCGTCTCCGCCTGCCTGCTGGGAGTGCGCTGCCGTCACGACGGCGGACATTCGAAAGCAGATATCATCGGCACATTCAGTGAGGAGGTTGATCTGATTCCGGTGTGCCCGGAGCAACTCGGCGGGTTGTCCACTCCACGTCCTCCCGTACAGCTTTCAGGCGGTGACGGCGGCGACGTGATTGATGGAAAGGCGCGTGTCCTGGGTGTTGATGACGGTGAGGACCGAACGGCGGAATTGCTGCGGGGAGCGTCAACCGTTCTCGATCTGGCACGTCTCTACGGTGTGAAAGAGGCCTATCTGAAGGGACGGAGTCCATCTTGTGGCTGTGGTGCGGTCTGGTGCGACGGAGAGAAAGTGGCGGGGGATGGGGTGACGACAGCTCTTTTGAAACGTCACGGGATTCAGGTCCGGGAGGTCAATCCGTGAACGAAGTTGCGCTTCGAGTTGCGATTGTCGGTTACGGCCGAGTGGGTGGCTCCCTGGCGAAAGCGCTGCAGTCGTCTGGTGCAAAGATCGTCAACATCGGCGAACATCCGGACAGCCCGAACGTTGCCAGAGCCGTAGACGATGGATTCCGAGTGCTCCCCGTTGAACACATGGACACCGATGTCGATCTGCTTGTTGTCGCTGTGCCGGACACAGAAATCGAAAATGTTGCAAGGGTTCTCGTGGAGAGCGCCGGGGCACCTTTCGGGAAACAGGATGCAGGTTTGGAGAGTGATAAGAACGGAGACATCGTTCGCACGGCGATGCACCTTTCCGGGCGGTTGGGTCTCGATCCGTTGAATTCATTGGGTGAATGCGGTTTCGCCCGGCTCGCTTGGCATCCGATCCAGACATTTCCCCCCGGCGTGGAGGGATCGCGTTTTCGGGGAATTACCGCTGGGGTCACAGCGGATGTCGAAGCCATGCCGACAGCTCGTTGGCTGTGTGAGTTGCTGGACGTCCGGATGCTTGAGGTACCTGAAAATCGCAGGGCGGATTATCACCTGGCTTCGGTACTGGCTTCGAACTTCCTCCCCCTGCTGCTTGACCTGGGGGCGGATCGGCTGAAGGAAATCGCACCGGACCGGGAAACCGCGCTCCGTGCCTTGTGGCCACTCGTTGCGGGGATGACCGAGAGCCTTGGCGAGCTGCCGCCGGAACTTGCGATGACCGGGCCTGTTGTAAGGAACGACCTGGAGGGAGTCAAGGCGCACCTTGCCGTCCTGCAACCGGATCTTCGAGCGCTTTACGAGTTGCTGACACTTGCCCTTGTGGACATGGCACACCGGAGCGGCTTGCTGGACGTCGAGCAGGTGAAGTCCTGGGTGCGCGAGCTTGGAAATGGAAATGGAAGGAGCGGGAGAGCACAGTGACACAAAAGCGCCGGATTCTCTGGGCTGACGATGAAATCGAAATGCTGCGCCCCCATGTGCTGTTTCTTGAGGAGCGGGGATATCTCGTAAAGACGGTGACTTCCGGCGAGGATGCCGTGAGTTCCGTGGCGCGCGAACGGTTTGACGCCGTGCTGCTGGACGAACAGATGGCCGGACTTGATGGCATCGCCACCCTTAAGCGTGTGAAACGGCTTCGTCCGGCTCTCCCCGTGGTGATGATTACAAAGAGCGAGGAAGAGTCGCTGATGGAAGAGGCGATTGGGCGGCGGATTGACGATTACCTGACGAAACCCGTAAACCCGAGCCAGATTCTCTCCGCGTTGAAAAGACTCCTCGAAACGAGGGTGATCAACCAGCAACATCTTGCCCAGGAATACGTCACGGAGTTCAACAGGATCAACGAAGAGCTCAACGAGGGACTGAGTTGGGATGATTGGCTCGAACTTCATCAGCGCCTGAGCCGCTGGGCAATCGATCTCTCGGCGGATCGGAACACGGAACTGCTCAGCTTGCTCGATCAGCAGCTCCTGGAGGTGAACAACCGGTTCCACCGGTATATCGAGGAAGAATATCCCCGGTGGATGAAAGTGGACCGCGATTCCCGGCCTCCCCTGAGCCATGATGTTGTACGCGAGTGGGTGGCGCCTCTGATCGCCCGGAAAGAACCGGTGCTGCTGCTCGTTCTCGACTGCCTGCGTCTCGATCACCTGCTCGCGCTGGAGCCGATGCTTCAGGAAGATTTCGACATCGAGACAGATCTCTATTTTTCCATCCTGCCGACGGCGACTCCCTTTTCACGAAACAGCATTTTCAGCGGACTCCTGCCAAGGGATTATCCCATCGTTCATCCGGACCTGTACGGGCAGTTGAAGTGGGATGATGAGCTGAATGTTAATCGGTTCGAGCGTCAGTTGCTCGACCGCCAGTTGACAAAACTGGGATTGCAGATCACCCCCGAGCCGAAGTACGCGAAAATCCTTGACCCCGAGGAAGCGAACCGCGTAGCGCGGAGAGTCTCTGACTATTTCGATCAGCCACTGGTCTCGATGGTCTTCAATTTCGTGGACATCGTCGCTCATCATCGCAGCACAGAAGAAGTCATCCAAACCCTGATTCCCGACGAGGCGGCGTACCGGAGCGTCGTTTGTTCCTGGTTTGAGCACGCGCCCTTGCGGGACATCCTTACCGCGTTCGGCAAACGTGGTGTCACGATCGTTCTGACGACGGATCACGGCAGTATCCGAGTGAAAAATCCTGTGCGGGTGATCGGAGACCGGGAGGCGTCCACCAATCTCCGGTATAAACTCGGCCGTAACCTCAAGGTGGACTCCAAGGCGGCGATCAAGATTAAAAATCCGGAGAGTTGGGGGATTCCTTCGCCCACAATCAACACCGATCTTGTGATCGCACGCGAGAACAACTTCTTTATCTACCCGACCGGATTTCACAAGTTTGCCGAAAAATTCAACGACAGTTTCCTGCACGGCGGCGTATCGCTGGACGAAATGGTGCTGCCGGTGGCGACATTGCGCTGGCGGAATCCGTGAGGGAGCATGTTGACATGAGCTGGAGCGTGGTTCATAAGACCCGAACGATCAGTCCTGAGGAAACTCAAGCACTCGCCAGTCGGTTGCTGGAGCGATTACATGTGGGAGACGCTGTTGCGCTGACCGGGGAACTGGGAGCCGGGAAGACAACGTTTGTTCGGGGTCTCATCCGGGCGATGGGATACGAAGGACGTGTTCGCAGTCCCTCGTACACTCTTGTGCAGCGGTACCCGACGCAACCTCCTGTTACCCACGCGGACCTTTACCGCCTCCTGGATAAAGATGAATTAATCGCCCTGAACCTCGTGGGTGACCGGGAGCGGGGAATTCTGGTCGTGGAATGGGCGGACCGACTGCAGGATGTGTGGGGAATACCCGATTGGCGCGTCGAATTCTCCATTCCTGAGCAGATCGGCGACAACGGTAATCGTGACATCACCATTCTGTGCGCGCGGGAGGAACGAATTTGAAACTGCTGGCGATCGACACGTCCGGTCCACGCGCTCTCTGGATGGGAGTGGTCGACGGAGTTCCCCACGATCCCGTTTTCGCCGGCGATGGTGAGCATCACGATGCTGTGCTCGGGGAAGGGTTACGGGCCTGGCTTGACCGCAACCGTTGGGAATCCATCGACGCCGTTGCCGTGGTTGTCGGCCCCGGAGGGTTCACGGGGTTGCGTGTGGGAGTGGCCTTCGCCTCGGGGCTCGCAGAAGCGCTTGGGGTTCCCGTTGTCCCGATTTCCACCTATGAACGGTTGGCCGCCTCGGTCGATTCGGGAATCGTCTGGGCGCTTCCCTTTGCTT
Source organism: bacterium (assembly GCA_043801585.1). Taxonomy (GTDB): domain Bacteria; phylum Electryoneota; class Electryoneia; order Electryoneales; family Electryoneaceae; genus JAZDLX01. The sequence goes on from JAZDLX010000009.1 coordinate 17,794, forward strand.
CGCGGAGGGAGTTTCGCGGCCGTTTTATGCGAGGGGGTGAGGAGCCGGAAGCCCTTTCGGACATTGATGTTTTTTCAGCTGATCGAATTCCGGAGCCCCGTCAGGAGGGTCCCATCATCCCCCTCGGCGAGGGGTACGAAAGGGAACGGGCGTCCATTGACACTGCTCTCGGAAAGCGCAGGGGCGACGCCGACCTTCTTGACCCAGCCACGGCCTTGGCACGGGCGGCTTCGACGGCTTGGCGGCGGGGAGAGGCCATAACTCCGGATCAGGTGGATGTCGACTACGGCGCCGAGTTCCTGCCAACGCCGAAAGGGGGGTGAGGACCTTTCTGAAGTGACTCCCGAACGGAGAGGAACACGCCGGTCATGAGGGGTCATGATTCGCTTTCCTGCTCCGTCCTGTTACCTTACCTTTCACGCAACGTCGCAAACGGCATATTCTCGAGGAAAGGCGTGGAACTTTTCCGCATCGGCTTTCTCACCGTCACCTTGGTGGATGTCATTGACATCTTCCTGGTCTCGTACGTCTTTTACAAACTCTACGAGATCATGCGTGGTACGCGCGGTTCACAGATGTTCCTCGGTCTGCTTTTGATCCTCATCGTGAGTTTCGTCGTCGGCGCGCTGGGAATGAAAGGGATGTCCTGGCTCGTCGGTTCCGTGGCGCAGGTGTGGGTCATCGCCTTTGTCATCCTGTTTCAACCGGAGCTTCGCCGTCTGCTGATCCAACTTGGTCAGGCACGAATCGTGCGGAGACTGTTCCGGGTCGCACCCACCCGTGTCATTGATGAAATTTGCAAAGCAGCGGTCGAACTTTCGCAGAAACGGTACGGCGGACTGTTCGTTCTCCAGCGGGACATGGGCATGCGTTCGATCATCGAAACAGGTGTCAAGATCCAGGCGGATGCACGCTCGGAGTTGATCGTCAGCATTTTCTATCCACGAACTCCCCTGCATGACGGTGCGCTGGTGATCAACGGCAACCTGATCGAAGCCGCCGGGTGTATTCTGCCGCTGTCTGAAAATCCCAATATCGACCCCAGCCTCGGAACACGGCATCGCGCGGCGATCGGTGTCACCGAGGAATTCGACGCAGCGGTGGTTGTCGTCAGCGAAGAGACCGGGCAGATTTCACTGGCATACCGCGGTGAATTCCTTGAACGTGGCATATCCGGTGATGGGCTCCGCGATCTGCTCGAGCAGATCTTCGAGCGCGTCCATGGTGTTGAGGAAGGCGAGGAACGCAGTTGATTCTCGGGTGAGATTCCTGCGATCCTTCCTGCTGGGGTGATCCTCGAAAACGGAGACTTTCCCCGATGGCAGACCGTTCTGACCAGGGCTCTCCCGAGAGCCGCTCTTCAGGAAAATGGAAAGCGGATGCATTAGCTCTGCTGGCATTGTATGTGATCACCCTCCTGCTGTTTTTCCCTCTGATTGAAAGAGACTCCAGGATGTCACCCACGCCGGACACCATTACCGCAAGGGCGATGAACGATGTGGGTGCGGAAATCACGAAAAGCGAGCCTGGTCCGGTTGCCCTTTGGAATCCTTACATCTTTCTCGGCATGCCGATGTACGCTTCCCTCTCCTACAAGGTTGGATCGCTGCTCAACCCCATGGATTATGTTACAAACGTGGGGGAATACCTGTTCGGGTGGGACAGGGACAGAATGCGCCGGGAGGTATTCTTCTATTTCTTCAGCGGAGTGGCGATGTTCCTTTTCGCCCGGGGAGTTGGATTGCCAACCTGGGCGGCACTCCTGGCGGGATTGATTTTCATGATGAATCCCTACAACATCAGCCTGCTCGAGGCGGGACATGGCGGCAAGCACTGGACGATCAGCATCCTGCCGATGGTTTTTCTGACAACCCACTGGACTTTGACACGCCGGCGAATTCTTGATATCGCATTGCTGGCGCTCGCCGTCGGATCGCTGCTGCTGCTGCACCATCCGCAAATTGCCTACTTTGGGCTGCTGGTCATCGGTGGCTACGCGCTCATCTGGGCGATCGGAGAATGGATTCATCGGCGTCCGAAAATCGCGGCGAAGGGAATCGGTTTCATGGCGATGGGAGGACTGCTGGGACTTGCCGTTTCCGCGTATCTCTACCTCCCCGTCTGGCAATACATGAAGTATTCGATTCGTGGTGCTGCCCCACTGTTTGCGAAAGTGGGAACAGCCAGTGGGCTTGATTGGAATTACGCCACCGGGTGGTCGCTGCATCCACTTGAAACACTTCAGTTTCTGGTTCCGGGTCTGTTCGGTCTGGGTGGGAGTGCCGCGCCGGATCGTCTGCTGAACATGCAGAATGCCGCCAACTACAATCTTTACTGGGGCTGGATGCCCTTCACCCAGAGCTCACTTTATATGGGCATTCTTCCCCTGATCCTGGCTGTCGTGGCGGCTGTTCTGCTCTGGAAGAAAAATGCGGTCGTACGGTGGATGGCCGTCGCTGCACTCGCAGCCTTGGTCGTCAGTTTTGGACGGTTCCTGCCGGTGCTCTATGGCCCATTGTATTACCTGCTGCCCTATTTCGACAAGTTTCGCGTGCCATCAATGATCCTGGTGATCACCGCTGCGGGCGTTTCGATTCTGTCAGCGTACGGCATTGAGGCGATTCTGAAATCTTTTCAGGGTTCGCCTGAAAAACCGCAAATGAAAAGGTGGCGAATCCTGTTTGGGACGCTTGCCGGAGTCGCGGTGCTCGGTCTCATAGTCGGTCTCGCCGGTGGCCGTGGTCCCTCTGTGCAGTCCGGTTGGTTCATCCGTCCCCAGGAAATTCAGACTTACGGACGTCAGGCACAGGCGTTGGTTGCACTCCGGTACGTCATTTTCACCAAGACCCTCATCTCGACATCGCTCGTGCTGCTTTTCTTCTCCCTCGCTGGATGGTCCATGACCGTGCTGAAAAACTCCCGCAAAACGATGACAGGCATTCTTGCGGGACTGGTTCTACTGTTAACTGCGGTTGACCTGATGGTGCTCGATAAACGTTTCATCCACCCCGTGCAACCCAAAGAGATGAGCAAAATGCTTGCCATCCGGCCGACTGTCGACTGGCTGAAACAGCGGCAGATGACAAGTGAGGAACCGTTCCGCATCTTCCCTGTGGGGAGCGATTTTCAAACCGACTACTGGATGTATCATCGCATCCAGTCCATCGGAGGTTACTCCGCAGTCAAACTTCGTGTTTACCAGGACATGCTCGACTTCGCACTGCTGACAAAGGGGCAGAATGGGGAGCCGAACTGGACAATTGCGGGGATGATGAACGCGCGGTTTATCCTTTCGTCGCAGCGTCTGCCGGGAGGTTTTGAAGCGGCGTACGCAGAGCCGGGCGGCGGAATGATCGTCTATCGCAACCCGAAAGCGATGCCGCGCGCCTGGTTCGTGGAAAACGTCCGCCAGGTGACAGATCTCAAAGAAACGATTGGCATTATCGGCATGCCCGGTTTCAATCCCCGGACGCTGGCGATCATCGATCAACCCGTTGATTTTCCTTTCGAGGGGGCCGATTCGCTTTCGAAGGCTGTGATGCCGGCAGAATCCTTTCACCCGTCCAGATTTACCATTAACACGTCATCCGTGAAAAATGGATTCCTCGTCATCAGTGAGATTTGGTACCCCACAGGTTGGACGGCGACAGTGGATGATTCCCCGGTGCCTATCGTTCGTACCAATTATGGGCTTCGAGGTGTAGCCGTCCCTGCCGGGGAGCACACCCTCCGTTTCGAATATCGTTCACAATCGATCCAGGCGGGTTTCCTGATCAGCGAACTGGCCCTTGTCATTGTGGCGGTGATGTTGTTGCTGGAAATGGTTCGATGGCTCCGGGCGCGGCGGGAAGACCAAAGCACAGAAAGTGATGCGGGGTGACAGCAATACTCAGCAATCGTGCCCATGGAAAGACGGGTAAGACGCCCGAGCCGCAGCGGCTGAAAGTACTCCACGTTGTTCATCAGTTTCCGCCGCATCATCGACACGGAGCCGAACTATCCAGCCTTGAGCTGGCTCGCGGACAACAGAAGCGTGGATACGAAGTTCGAGTTCTGGCTGGCGAAAAAGGTCGATTCAGCAAGGAAATCGCATCTCAACGTGATTCCTATCAAGGGTTGGATGTCACCCGGCTTTATTTCAATCCGCGAAGCGAACAGGGGTTCCTGAAACATCCTGGACTGCACGACTGGTTTCTTTCCGAGTTGACGACGTGGAAACCTGACCTGATCCATGTGCAGCATCTTCAGAACCTCTCGTTTTCTTTGCTTGACGTCGCCCACAAAATTTCCATTCCGACGGTTATTACCCTCCGTGATTATGGTCTGTTCTGTGCGCGGACCAACCTCGTGAGGGGCGATCTTTCGCTCTGCCGCGAAAGCGACCTGGTGCATGACTGCGTGACATGTCTGCGTCAGCGCATGCCCCTTTCGCCGATGGAAAAAGTGGGTGCAATGGCGACAGCGATTCAGAAGAATCTTTTCCGTGCGAGGGCCTGGAGCCTGCTTGGGGACATGCTTCTTGGGTTTCATTTGAAACGTCTGCCACCCCTTCGTCTGGACAATTCCGATGACTTCAAAATGCGCAACGACCGCCTGCTGGAAGTGCTGTCGCGAGCTGATTGTATCGTTGCGATCAGCGAAGATCTCAAAGAACGGTTCGAACGTTTTCTTGGAAATGCCATTCGGGTGATTTCCCTGCTTCAGACTCCGGATCTCCCGATAATAGAGAGGGACAATTCATCAAAGCATAGCGAAAAGATGCGGTTCGGTTTCATCGGAAAATTCAGCTCCATTAAAGGCATCCATCTGCTGCTGGATGCATTCGGGCAACTTCCTCCGGAATCGGCGACGCTCGATATCTATGGTTCCCCAACGTGGACAAACCTGCAGGAAATTGCCTATTGGCGGCGGATGAAACGCCGAGCGAAAATGCCCGGTGTA
>JAZDLX010000016.1:0-21106 GCA_043801585.1 bacterium
CTGAGAACACCACCATGCAAACCCCTGGGAGATCACCGCGCGCGTCTGACGACGCACTGGTGATGACACCTCGTGCCAAGGTCAGTAACCTGCTTGTAGCCCGGAATCTCGATTCCGGGGAGATGGATTCTTCCGCACACAATAATCCCGGATTCAAGAATCCGGGTTGCATGATCTAACCAGACAAGGCACTACAAAAACCCCGATCTTGAGGACCGGGATTGATCGTGTCGGTCGAACGAAATCTCAGACCATTTCAGTCCGAATCAGGCCTGGACCTGTTTGACCACCTCGTCGAAGGCGTTCGGGTCGTGAAACGCCAGGTGTGCAAGGGCCTTGCGGTCCATGTTCAGGCCCTTCTCTTTCGCGAGGGCCATGAACTTGCTGTAGCTGAGGCCGTGCTGACGGACCGCGGCATTGATCCTGATAATCCACAGGGCGCGGATGTTGCGGCGGAACAGCCGGCGGTGTTCAGTGGCGAACCGGTCGGCACGCTCGGTGAGGCGCGTCGCGGCACGGATGGTGTTTTTCCCACGGCCAAAGAAACCCTTGGCACGATTCAGAATCTTCTTACGGCGTGCTTTGGACGCCGGATTGTTTGTTGCGCGTGGCATGGAGGTCTCCCTTACGCCGAAATCATCTTGCGGACGCGAGGAGCATCCACTTTATCCACGAGGGCCGCCTTGGCAAGCTCACGCTTGCGCTCACGCGACTTCTTCGTCAGAATATGGCTCTTGAAGCTGTGTCGGCGCCTGATCTTTCCGGACCCCGTCAGCTCAAACCGTTTTGCGGCGGCACGCTTCGTCTTTGTCTTCGGCATGGCTCTTCCGTCCTGCTATATGATCGTGCGAAGCGCACGACCTATTTCTTCATAAAGGTCATCACCATGTAGCGATGACCTTCCATCTGGATGTCGCCTTCGAGCTTCGCGATATCCTCGAGCGCGGCGACAAAACGGTCCATGACCTCTCGCCCAAGCTCCTTGTGGGTGATCATCCGGCCCTTGAACATCAGCGTCACCTTCACCTTGTCCCCATCTTCGAGGAAGGCGCGCATGAACCGCAGCTTGGTCTTAAAATCATGTTCTTCAATCTTGGGACTGACACGGATCTTCTTGATCTGGGTCTGATGTCCCTTTTTGCGACTGCTCTTTTCCCGCTTCTGCTGCTCGTAACGGAATTTGCCGTAATCCATGATCCGGCAAACGGGAGGATTCGCCAGCGGCGCTACCTCCACAAGATCCAACTCAGCGGCTTCGGCACGCCGTAAGGCATCCGGAGTAGGAATAACTCCAACCTGCTCGCCTTTTTCATCGATCAGCCGGACCTCGGGAACCCGGACGAGTTCGTTGATATTGTGTTCCGGCGGCTGTGGTGCCCTGCGGTCAGGGGCTTTTCCGTACGCGATGAGTGGATCTCCCTTGTTATTCTTTCCAATGGTACATCCGGCACGAACGCCGGGTGGGCGCTACTGGAGTCGAACCAGTGACCTCTGCCATGTCGAGACAGCGCTCTAACCAACTGAGCTAAGCGCCCAAATATCAACCATCTGTCCGAGCCTTTGCACGCGGCCTCAGGTGCCGAGGGCCGGACTTGAACCGGCACGGAGCCATGCTCCAGCGGATTTTAAGTCCGCTGTGTCTACCAATTCCACCACCCCGGCATTGCGGAACGGCGCAGATTTTGCGCAGAAAAACGCTTACTTCCGCCCCTCCTCCGGGGCCCATCCGAACTGCTCCCATGGAGGCGGCGGCCGGATTCGAACCGGCGAATAAAGGTTTTGCAGACCTTCGCCTTAGCCACTTGGCTACGCCGCCCGGACCGCGCTCTGGCGGATGTGGTTTCCGGTACGGTGCGACCGGAAAAGACCCGTCTGCCGACTGCCAGACTGAGGCGCGGCGGACGGGTTGTCGGAGCGAGAGACGGGACTCGAACCCGCGACAACCACGTTGGCAACGTGGAGCTCTACCAACTGAGCTACTCTCGCAGGCAGCGGCTCTTTGCCGGCGGAAAAAGGTAGACGCTGAGGGCGTGAAACGCAAGATTTCATGCCGGAAAGTCTCGAGACTCCAGCGTTGAAACCCATCCGCTGACAGGTCGAAACACCTTCTTTCCGTCCGCCAGTCCCGGCTTCGTTCCTCGCCGTGCCGCTTGTTAAAAACCATCCTCCGAATCCAGGACAAACCACCGCCGCTGGACGTGTGGAGCTGAGCGGGATCGAACCGCTGACCTCCTGAATGCCATTCAGGCGCTCTCCCAACTGAGCTACAGCCCCAGAGAATCAACAACCTTTCCAAAGGATTGTTTTTCAGCAACCCGTTTGAAAAGGCGCCGGAGAATATAGGCGGCATGGGTATCTGTGTCAAGCAAGTCCCAACCCCACCGCTCGGAGCCGTGATTCAGGCGGATTTTACGACCAGTACTGGGATTTCCGCGTGCCTGACGATGTGTTCAGCGACCGATCCGATGAACACCTGTTTCAGGTCGCTGCGGCCGTTCGAAGCCATGACAATGCAGGTCGCACCGAGGTCGGAAGCGGTGTTCAAGATCTCTCTGCGGGGCGATCCCTCACGCAGAATCACCTCGCATAGATCCCCCGCCTCGTTGTCCTGCACCAACTCGTCCATACGTTCACGGCTTTTCACTGCCTTTTCGCGCATCATCTCCTTGTAATGCTCGGGGCTGACACGCAGGTACTGCATCTCCGATTCCGACATGAACTCTTCGTGGATATTCAGCAGAGTGATCTTTCCCCCGAACTTCCGCGCGAGATCCACTGCGGCGGCAAACGCCTTGCGCGACATTTCCGACAGGTCTGTCGGGAACAGAATTTTGGAAAACATGGCTTTCTCCTCTCCCTTCAGTGGATCATATAAAGAAAATCAGGGTAATCAGCACAAAGACCGGAATCAGTATGCCAAGTGACCAGATCATGTACCCGAAGAAGCTTGGCATCTTGATATGGTTTTCTTCCGCGATGGACCTCACCATGAAGTTGGGGGCGTTACCATTATAGGTCATCGACCCGAAAAACACGGCGCCCACACTGATCGCTTTCAAATCCCAGACAAAGGAAGCAAGGAATCCGGGCGAAGCCTGACCTAAAAGCATCATGTTCACCATGTGGTCATTAACCCCGTAACGCCCCTGCGCCAAATTGTAGAACGTCAGGTACGTCGGCGCGTTGTCGAGGAAGGATGAAAGCGCTCCGGTAACCCAGAAATAATGGAAGGGTTCGTGGACGAAATTGACAACCGCCGCGAGGTGGCCGGATGTTCCGGCACGAAGCATTGCCAGTGCCGGAATGATTGTCATGAAAATGCCCGCAAACAGGTACGCCACCTCGAGGATCGGAAACCACGTAAATCCATTATCCTTGCGGATTTCCTTCTTCGTCGTCCGAACCGAAAGAAAGACCATAAGGAGAATCCAGAGGTCGCGGATCAGGTTCTGCAGGGGCATATGGACCCCGAGCACATTGACAATCGCCAGTTTCACGGAACCGCTGAACAATACTCCTATGATAATCCCTATGAGAAACAAGAAGTTATGAGATCCAGCGAGGGATAGCGGGACTTTCTCCGAACTTACGGGTTCCGGCGTATTCCCCTTCTCTTTGCGATAGAGAAAATTGTCGAGGATGAAATAGAGGATCAGCAGCAATCCGGCCGCTGTCGCGAATTCCGGGAAAATGTGGAATGTCCAGAAAAACGGCACACCGTGCAGGAAACCGAGAAACAGAGGTGGATCGCCAAGAGGCGTCAGTGAACCGCCGATGTTGGCGACCAGGAAGATGAAGAAAATGACGGTGTGCATCACATTTTTCCGTTCCCTGTTCGCACGCAGAAGCGGCCTGATCATCACCATCGCGGCACCCGTGGTCCCCATCCAGCTTGCCAGAACGGTGCCGATCAACAACAGGATGAAGTTTACACGAGGGGTGCCGACAAGGCTTCCCCTCAGGAAGATGCCACCGGACGCTGTAAACAGGCCCAACAACAGAATGATGAAGGGGATATAATCCACGAGGTAGATGTGGAGAATCTCATTCAGCGCGTCTCCTTTGAAAGCGATCAGAAAGGGTATCGCGAAGACGAGTGACCAGAACGCTGAGATCTTCGGGAAATGGTGATGCCAGAAGGATGGAGCGAGCAGCGGAAACAATGCGATCGACAGCAAAATACCGACAAAGGGAAGAGCGGACCAGATCGGGAGTTTCTGCCCGATACCTTCCTCACCTTGGTGGGCCTCCCCCCCTTCTCCGTGTGCCAGGTCGGCGGCTTGTTCCACGCCGGTCACCACCCCCTCGGCGTGGCTGGAATCGGAGGATGAAGCCTCCATCTCCTGTACAGCACTGGTGTCCTGGTGGTTCGTGTCATCGGCCATGCCACTCAGCGGCAACGCCATCAGCGCCACTGCGAGAAGAAAGACCGTTGCGAAACGTGTCATGCCTGATCCTCCCGCTTCCCGAATCCATCTCGCCATCCACCTCAAACAACCTGTTCGAGGAGATGCGGCAAGTTCGTGAAACTGTTGGTCCTGCGCAAGCGACACGATCGGAGCTGGTGATCTACTCAGGGCACTTCATTAAAACGAAATTCTTCACATTCCAATGTTTGCTGTCCGAATCCCTTTGTTCTACCTTATGCCAGACCACGTATAGGGGGAATCATGCAAAAGATCTTGACGATCGTTTTTCTTCTGGTGCTGGCAGCAGGAACCTATGCCCAATCCGTTCCCATGGATTGGCAGACTGGCGTGCCTGTCGTAAACAGTTCGCGAGCATCGGCATTGGGCCATACCGAAATGTTCGGCGCACTCGACGGTACCGCGATGTTCGCCAATCCCGCGTGGATGGCTGACACTCATGACCTGAATGTGGAAATCGGTGTTTCCTCCATCTTCGGAAAGACTCCCTATGATGATCCCATCTTCGGGAACAGTCATGAGCAAAAATACCTGGGCAGCGTGAAACCCGAGTATGCCGTAGCGTCCATGCCGTTGCGTATTCATGGAATCCCCTTGAGCCTGGCGGTGGGAGCCGGCATCTGGACGATGCATCGACCGGGATGGGACCAGGAAACAACGTGGGAAGAGTACAGCAGCTCCATCGGCGGTTATGCCACCTATACGGACAAAATTACCTATGATGGGTTGATCCAGTTGGTGGGGCCTGCAGTCGCAGCAGATCTATTCGATATGCTCTATGCCGGGCTTTCCATCGGCACTTCCACAGGTGGAACAATCACTGTAAAAGATGAACAGAATTATCCGGGGAATGAATCGTCTGATGAGATTTCCTATTCCCCCTCGTTCCAGGTAGTGACGCTAAGCGCTGTATTGAGACCGAACAAGAATTTTAAACTTGGCGTCATGATGCGCCCTGCCTATGAGATGACCTTTGGTGATGTTGTCTACAACTTACCTAGTATTGGTTTCAGCGGCGATGGTCCGAACACAATCTTGTCGATGCCTGAAACCATTGGCGCGAGTTTTTCCCTGACAAGCGCGGACCAGATGATTGAACTCGTTGGGGAGTACCAGTCCCGCCAGCTAAGCAAGATTCGATACGGGGTTGAGAACTTCGAGCTCAGCGATGTTCCGCTGGATGACGGGCAGGCGCTACGTCTTGGCTTACAGTTGGGCGCGATCCAGGCTGGTTATTTCATGGAAGATGTTGCCGTAGAAAAAACACAAAATGAAAGGAAACCAGCCGTCCACAAAGGATTTACGTTCGGATTGGGCTATCGGGGTCATCGGATCAGCCTGCATGCGTTCGGTGAGTACGGAGCGTTGGAATACGACAGGATCTTCAACGGAACAACAATCGGTATCAAGGAAACCATCTGGCGAATCGGTGGAGGGATCGGGATCCACCTCTTCTGATTTCCGAGGATGTTTCAGCAGTCTTTGGGACGTATACAAACAGTGCCGCTGACGCGGCACTGTTTGTATACGTCCAGGGAATATACTATCCCAGATAAATCACTCCACCGGCATCGCCTCTTCTTCCAGCACCGCAACAGTGTCCGGCACCGCCCAGATTCCCAGGTGATTCAGTTTCGATTCAGCCTGAAAGGATGCGTAATCAACTTCACGGGGATGCTGATGTTCGGGATTGACCTTCGCCAATCCCTGAGAGAGGATCCATGCACCGAGATCGCTCCCATCCTCCAACCTCATGTAGACATGCAAATCCGGCGAGGCGGTATCGGGGGCAAAGGCTTTTGAATAATCAAGGATCACAGGCTGACCGATAACACGTTCCGCGATGCGATTGATGGACGAGGTATCCATGCCGACAATTCTCACTTCTGTCTCAAGGGTGCTGTCGGGTAGCACCGACACTACATCTGCATAGATTGCTGACGGCGCCAGCCCGATCAGGTGAACGGTACGCCCTTGCCTCAACACCACTGTATTGACATCATCCACCCTCACCACCCGGTCATGATCGCTGAGGTAACCGACGAACCACAGCAATAGTACCATCAACAGAAGGATCAGGATGACACCGACATTTCCTCTCATCGTCCGCTCCCAGGACTTGGATACCAAACCGTTCAGGCTGCCTCTCGCGCCGCTTCCTGCTCGGCGTCATGAATAATCGGGTTCAAACGGCGCAGTTGTGTCAGCAGGACCAGCGCGATCACCGCCAGCATTCCAGCGATGAGGAACAAGTACTCGCTGTGAGACATCCGGTACCAGAGATGGCCGATTTGCCCGGCCATGCCACCACCAATACCACTGACCAGGAACCAGCCGCCCATCATCATTCCAAGCCTGCGTTTCGGGGCCAGCTTGCTGACGAGTGAAAGACCCATCGGCGAGAGCATCAATTCCGCGGTGGTAAGCACACCATAGGCGATGAGCAGCCACCAGACGCTGACATGACCCGTATCCCCACCCGCCAAACCGGCGAATCCCATGATGACAAACGCCGCGGCGGCGAAAAGCATGCCGATAAACATTTTCGAGGCTGTCGTCGGTTCCTTGCCAAACCTCCGAAGCAGACCCCAGAAGGCGACAAGCGGGAACGTCAGCAGAAGGATGTACATCGGATTGATCGACTGGAACATCTCGGGCGCGATTGCGGTGTTCGTCGCGCTTTGCGCCCAGAATGTGAGCGTCAGGCCCTGCTGTTCAAACGCCATCCAGAAGAAAATGACGATAATGAAGATCACGATCAACGCCCAGGTGCGCTGGCGATCCTTGACGGGATCTGCCGATGCCTCGACAACCTTTTCCCTGTGCATCGGATCTTTGCGGCGCATCCGTGCCGCAGACTGGTCACCTTTTTCGACCATCCGTTGCATCGACCAGAAGATCGCCATCGAGATCATCATGCCGATGGCCGCAGCGCCGAATCCGTAATGCCATCCGTAGTGAACACGGAGTGTACCGGCGACCATCGGGCTGAGGAAAGCGCCGAGGTTGATACCCATGTAGAAAATGTTGTATCCGTCATCCCGCCGTTCAGGCACCTCCCGATAGAGGTTGCCAAGCATCGTCGAGATATTCGGTTTGAACATGCCATTCCCAATGATCAGGCAGATCAGTCCGGCAAAGAAGAACGGCACGGGTGGAACCGCGAGCAGGGCATGCCCGGCAATGAAGAAAATACCGCCGATCGTAATTGACCGACGGATGCCGAAGACACGGTCCGCGAGGATTCCTCCGAAGAACGGTGTGAAATAGACCAGTCCGACGTAGAGACCATAAATCGTCGCCGTGAGATCGGGGCTGAATCCCAATCCCCCCTGCTCCTTGGGGGTAATCATGTAGAGTGCAAAGATGGCCCTCATCGAGTAGAAGCTGAATCGCTCCCACATCTCCGTGGTGAAAAGGACCGGCAATCCCTTTGGATGGGGTCGCTTGACCGCAGATGCCGTGCTCATGTCGGCCATAACGCCTCGCTGCCTCCTCAACAGTGGTCGTTTAGCTGCCGTAAACCATCAGGTAGTCCTGTTCCATTCCGATGACCTATGATGAATCAGGAAAACCCAATGAACGGGAACATAGGCCCGGCTGCAGCCACAGTGCAACCGAAATTCGCTTCAAACCACGTGATTTTTTCGTTCAGGTCCGGATCCGGTGCATCCCTCACAAGATGAGTTGGAGGGAGACCTCCTTTTCGGTGATAAAGTCCACCTGCATCGGCTTGACCTCGTTGTGGTATGTGTCATGCGTGAGGAGTACCATTGGCTTCGACTGCACCTCCGGATTTGATCTGGCGATGATACCGTACCATCCGTCATAATTTCCGCTCGATGTCTTCCCGACCCGGACAATGGCGCCCGTTGGATAGCACTGGATCAATTGAGGGAGAATATTCAGGATGTGCGGATTAAATTTTCCCTTCATCACTGTCGCCATCTCCGTAATCGCCTCTTGAGGACTGCGAGACGTTCCATCGTGTTCACCGCGAACGAGGTTGTCGTAATAATTCGCGGTGGCGACAATCTCTGAGAAGCGGTGCATGGTGTTCTTCTTGCGCTTGAACGCCCTTGTCGGGGGAAACATCTCCCCTTTCACACGGTTTGGATATCCGCTTCCGTCGAAAAGCTCATGATGCTGAAGCACCACCACGTGCTCGATGAACGCGTCTGGATCTGATCCCCGCAGGATCAACATCGAATAAACCGGGTGTTCCCGAATGATCATTCGTTCCTCGCGTGATCGTTCCGCAAAGGTTTTACTCTTGATCGCGGGAAACGCCAGCTTGCCGACATCGTGCAGCATCGCCGCCGTGCCAAGCTGCTTCATCTCCTCCTCATTGAAACCGAATTTCTGTCCGATGAGAACGGACAGAACGGTTACATCCAGACTGTGCTGCAAATCGGACGCTGACCCTTCACCGATCGGAAGGGCGGCGAATACCTTTTTCCCCGACTGGATGATCTCATCAACCAGGGAAGTGACCGCTTTACGAACCTGGGACATGCGAAAGGACGGCCCTTCCGAACCTTCCTCAAGACGCTTCTTGATCTCTTCCGGTGCGAAAGCCTCAAAGGCAAGGTTAATACTCACACTTTCCAGGGCATCCGCGATCAGTCGGTTCGTCATCACACGAACTGTCTCACTGACGACTTCCTCGGGATAGATATCCTTGGTCAGCTCGTCCATTAAATAGATGTAATAGTATTTGCGACGGCGGAGGGTGTCGATCATTTCTTCGGTGAGTTTGAACCCTGCAGAAACAACCAGTTCGTAAACCTTGTTGTAAAGAGATTTGCCGAGAATATCGCCCGGACTGACTTTGTCGATATTGACGATCCGCATTTGCATTCTCCCATCAAACGCATGCTATCGGGAAGACGAGAGAATCGTCTTCTTCCATTCACATGCTGTGTAAACGCCCCAATGGAAAATAGTCGCTCGAGCAGCCGCACTCAACGAGAAAAAGAGTACCTTCTCGTGCATGCTCGCTGCTGCGTGCGGCAACCACGACGCGGTGAAATCCCGTATACTTCAGCATGACCACAACACCCGGGCTTGATCGGCGGCGACTGAAAGCTCTGCGCCATGCGCTCAGGTCATGGTACGTGATGTCCGCAAGAAATCTGCCCTGGCGCCGCACCGACGATCCTTATCGTATCTGGATCAGCGAGGTGATGCTGCAGCAAACACGTGTGGATACCGTCCTCGCCTACTACGATCGTTTCCTCAGTGCATTTCCCGACATCATCAGCCTTGCAAATGCGGACCAGGACCCGCTGCTCAAACAATGGGAGGGACTGGGCTATTATCGCAGGGCGCAGAACCTGAAACGCGCCGCCCGCATCATTCTTGACCGGTACGGTGGAGAGCCACCGCACACATCGGAACAATGGTCACGACTTCCCGGAATAGGCCGTTACACCGCCGCCGCCATCGCCTCAATCGCCTTCGGTGAACCAGCCGCCGTGCTCGACGGAAATGTGAAGCGGGTTCTCGCACGGCTGTTTGCGATCCGTGACTCCATTGACAAGCCCGCCGTCGAACGGATTCTCTGGCAGGCCGCACAGATGTTGCTCGATCCCGAACATCCGGGCAATCACAACCAGGCAATGATGGAACTTGGCGCCACACTCTGCACTCCTTACACCCCCTCCTGCGATCTCTGTCCCCTCTCTGCTCATTGTGAAAGTTTCCAGAAGGGGCTGCAGGATACCCTGCCAGCGAGGTCAAAAAAGAAATCGGTTCCAACGCGTCAATCGGTTGTGGCGGTCATCCGCCGTTCGGACGGTGGATTGCTGATCGTCCGTCGTCCCGACCGCGGACTTCTCGCAGGGCTCTGGGAATTGCCACAGGTAGAGATGAAGAAAAGTGAAAGCAAACGTGCAGCGTTTCGTCGATTGATGCGCGAATATTTCGGGGAATCGTTTGAACCAGGGGAAAAAGTTGCGAATGTGCGCCATACCTATTCTCATTTCCACCTTGAGGCAACCGCCTTTTCATGCAAAAATGCCGTCGCGATTGAAAAATCCTTAAAGCTTTTCTTGAAGAAAAACAGAATCAGCAGTTACACGATTCCTGCAGGAAAGGTGACACCTCGATCTTTTGCCTGGTTGTCGGATAAATCAAAAGAAAACCATGCTCTGCATAGAGCTCACCAGAAACTGATCGAAGCGATGGAGTCTTTGTGATATGAAATCACTAATTCCATAATTCTGATAATATATCTCCATTATCTAATTCATTATTTCGTTAATCACTCCAAACTGCTTTCATTCCCGCTCTCAATTTCTATATTTGAAGTTCCTTTGTGCCAGCTTTGCTTATTACAAGAGCCCCGTTTCACCATTTTACTATGCTGGAGCCGATGATGAAGAAGTTATTGATCCCACTGTCCGTCCTCCTCGTTGTTTCCAGTTCCGCCATTGCAAAAGAAGGCATGTGGTTGATGACCCAACTTGGCGATCTCGATCTGGCCAGTCAGGGTTTGAAGGTTACTGCGGAACAGATCTATACACCGGGTGAAACATGCCTTCTCGATGCGATTGTCAACATGGGAGGAGCGTCAGGAGCCTTTGTGTCCCCTCAGGGATTGATCCTGACGAACCATCATGTGGCGTTCAGCGCCATCCAGCGGGCGTCCACAAAAGGCAAGAACTACCTGGAAGAGGGGTTTGTCGCAAAATCGATGGAGGATGAACTCCCCGCCCCGGGTTCCTATGCGAGGATCATCACCGAAATTCGCGATGTCACCGCTGAAGTACAGGCAGCGGGGGCAAAGATCAAGGACCCCGTAAAAAAACGGCGTGCGATCCTGAAGAAGATGACAGAGTTGGAGGAGATCGAACGAGCCAAGGGTGAAGACATCGACGCGACGGTTGCCGAGCTTTATGACGGGATCCTTTACCACCTTTACGTTTACAAACGGTTCAGAGACATCCGTATCGTTTTCGCGCCCCCGCAGTCCATCGGGAATTACGGAAGCGAAATCGACAACTGGATGTGGCCGAGGCATACCGGCGACTTCACTTACCTGCGGGCGTATGTCAGCCCGGATGGAGTCAGCCGTGAGTACAGCGCGGAGAACGTGCCCTACCAACCGAAAAAATGGCTGAAAATATCGACGGACAACCTCAACGAAGGTGACATGACGTTCATCATCGGTTTCCCCGGGAAGACTGATCGTTATGCGAGCCATTATGATGTTGAATTCTACAGGGATGTGCAGTACCCCTACTCGATCGCGACCAACCAGATACTGATCGACCTTATCGAATCCGCCTGCGACACAACAGAGCTTTCCAGGATCAAGGCCACCGGACGCACTCGCTGGCTTTACAACGGGATGAAAAACAACAAGGGCGTGCTGCGCGGCATGTACGCCGAAAATTTCCTCGAACAGAAAAGGGCCTTTGACAACGATTTACAGGCGTTCATCATGTCCGACCGTAAGCTGCGCAAGCAATACGGCAATTTGCTCGAGGAAATCGGCAACACTTTCAAAGAAAAAAAGTCCACCATCGAACGGGAAAGGGTTTTTTCGCTGTTCGGCAGGAGCGGTGCGATGCCTCTTGCCCGCGCGTATTTCGCCTATGAAACCGCCCGGGAAATCGAAAAGCCTGCCGATCAGCGCCGTGCGGACTGGTCCAAAACGGAAACCGAATGGTACAAGCGTTATTACCGCTACGGGTTCGTCAACGTCTTCGAACCGTTCGAGAGAGCATTGCTCAGGTACACGCTTCAGCGCGCAAACGACCTTCCTGCCGATCAGAGGATCAAAGCTGTGGACGACCTGATCGCCGCGCACGGATCCATCGACGCCTTGCTCGAGTACCTGTTCGACGGCACAAAGATGATGGATGGCTCCTTTGCCATTCCGCTCCTCGATGCAACCAGCAAGGAAATCGAAGCGATCGACGATCCGATTATTCGGTTTGCCGTCGCTCTCTACCCTGAACAGGACGCCTTGCATCAGCTGGAGGAGACGCGCAAAGCACGCCAAGATGAGTTGAGCCGGCAGTACATGGAGATGATCGAGGCGAAAAACGGGCTCCCCTATCCGGATGCCACGGGAACCGTTCGTTTCACCCTCGGGAAAGTCGAGGGGTATTCGCCCCGTGATGCGGTCGTCTACAAACCCTTCACAACCCTGACTGGTGTCATCGAGAAGAACACCGGTGAAGAACCGTTTGACATGCCGCCGGAGCTTGGGGTGCTGGAGAAAAACCGAGATTTCGGCATCTGGGAGGATCCGGAACTGAAGGATATTCCGGTGGCATTCACCCACGTCCTCGACATCACCGGTGGCAACAGCGGCAGCCCGGCGTTCAACGCCAAGGGTGAGATGATCGGCATCGCCTTCGACGGCAATTTCGAGGCACTGCTCGGCGACTGGAAATTTCAGCCGGAAATCAACCGGACAATCAGCGTGGACACCCGTTACGTGATGTTCCTGACGGAAAAATTCGCCAAGGCGCAGTGGCTTCTCGACGAGATGGGAGTGAAAACGAAGTAGGTTTGTTTTGCCGATAAGGCGGATTCATGAGATGGCCTGGGGATAAGAATCTTCGGGTCATTTCTTATTAGTTGTGGCAGGTCGTGAATCAGTCGGCTGACTGATGGAGACCTGCCACAAGAATTCCGTCAGGTCTCCGCTTCGCTAACAACCTGACAGAACAGAAAAAAAACGGCATGAAACCCGACTTGCAGGCAAATCGGGCCACCCGCGAATCCCCGGGCCATTTCTTTAGGTCATCCTGACGTCGAAGTTCATGTAAGCCGGGGTCTCCGAATCCGGCTTATGATCTTGTAGGCCGGGGTCTCCGAACCCGGCTTATAGTCCTTGTAGGCCGGGGTCTCCGAACCCGGCTTATGATCTTGTAGGCCGAGGTCTCCGAACCCGGCTCATGATCTTGTAGGCCGGGGTCTCCGAACCCGGCTTATGGTCCTTGTAGGCCGGGGTCTCCGAACCCGGCTTATGGTCCTTGTAGGCCGAGGTCTCCGAACCCGGCTTCCTGCCATTTATTCTCCATATCGTACATCACTCTCTACTTCAACGAATGCCGACCAATCCACCGGATACTCTCCCCGATCGACGTATTCATGGAAACTTGACGTTCCGTAATCACATGGGCTTTTCACAAAACCATGCTTAACAGGATTGTAATGGATGTATTCCACCGCCCGTATCTGATCATCCGCATCGTGAATCCGATGTTCCCAAAATCGGGGCTGCCAAAGCGTACCCTTTCCCTGCAACATCGCATAATTCAAACGACGTTTCATGTTTTCCACCCATCTTGAGAAAGGCAACTCTCCCTGACGAATGACAACGTGGTGGTGATCGGGCATGAAGACGTAGGCAATCAATGTGCCTTTCGCTTCATCCGCACAGCGATTCCATTCTGCCTGGGCACGTCGTTGCGTTTCGATCTCTGCGAAATGTGGAGCACGGTTTCGAGTTACACAGGTGAGGAAATAAAGATCGTCTGGGTTGCCAACTTGCAGGCGGATATAATTAGACATGGTGCAGATTCACCGTTCGTTGACGAAAACAGAATGCCGGGTTCGGAGACCCCGGCCTACAACTACTGAGAAGTTCGACCATGCGCAATGGCTGCTCGACGAAATGGGGGTGAAAACGAAGTAGTCCCCGCAGTGCCGATAAAACGGATTCATAAATGGTCCAGGGATGCGAATCTCCGGGCCATCTCTTTTCAGTCATCCTGAACGAAGTGAAGGATCTTTGAGTCATTCTGTGAAACCCGACCCTGAAGGGTCGGGCCACCTTGTCGTTCGTTGACGAAAACAGAATGCCGGGTTCGGAGACCCCGGCCTACAACTACTGCACTCTTTCGCTCCACGACGTTTCTTTTGTGCTATTCAGCTCCATTTTCCCACAAATAGCCGGGTTCGGAGACCCCGGCCTACATTGCTGTTGAATAGATAAAGGAAAACGCCGGATTTTCAGTCCGGCGCTTAGAATTTTCTTAAGAGACAACCAATAATAAAAGCGTTCTTTTAAATCAGAATCCCCGCGATGGTCGCGGTCTGCCAGCTCGCCAATGCGCCGGCGATCATCGCACGGGCGCCGAGACGGGCGAGATCCTTGCGCCGCTCGGGAACGAGGGCGCTGATCCCGCCGATCTGGATCGCGATGGACGAGATGTTGGCGAAACCGCAGAGGGCGTAGGTCGCAATAATGAAGCTGCGCGGAGTGAGTTGGCTTTTCAGGGCGACCAGATCCACATAGGCGACGAACTCGTTGATCGAGATCTTCACGCCCATCAAATAGCCGACGTCGATGATGTCCTTGAACGGCACACCCATGAGGAACGCCAGCGGGCTGAACACCCATCCGAAGATCACCTTGAGGCTGAGATCATGCAAACCGAAGAGGCCACCCGCCCATCCGAGTATGGCATTCAGCATCGCCACCAGAGCGATGAACGCAATCAGCATCGCCGCAACGTTCACCGCGAGCTTGAGGCCGTCCGAGGCACCACTCGCCGCAGCGTCGATAACGTTTGAGGAGGTCTTCTCAACGTTGATCTTCAGCGTTCCGCCGGTTTCCGGCTTGTCCACTTCGGGCACCACGATTTTCGCCATCACCAGCGCCGCCGGAGCGCTCATCACCGAAGCCGCGAGCAGGTGGCCCGGATCGATTCCGAAGCGCACATAGGCCGCGAGCACCCCTCCCGCCACCGTCGCGAAACCGCCGGTCATCACCGCCATGATCTCGCTGGGAGTCATGGTTTTGAGGAAAGGTCGCACCACAAAGGGTGCTTCGGTCTGGCCGACGAAGATGTTCGACGCCGTGCTGAGTGATTCGGCGCCGGAGGTGTGCATCGCGCGCATCATCACCCAGGCGAATCCCTGCACCAGCCGTTGCATGATTCCGAGGTGGTAGAGCACCGCCATCAGGCTGGCGAAGAAGATGATCGTCGGGAGCACGTGAATCGCGAAGACCGTGCCCATCTCGACGAAATTGCCGCTGGCGGGGTTGAACACCTGATAGCCTTGAGTGAGGCCACCGGGGACGATGTCATCGGGGATGGAATCGGTAATGCCGGGGCCCGTCAGGTAAAGGTTCCCGAAGATGAAATGGGCGCCATAGTCGGTGAAGGTGAGAATCTTTGAAATGAAAACCCGTGCGCCCTCGAAGATCCACTTCCCGGGCAGGGTTTTCAAAACGAACAGCGCAAAGAAGATCTGCAACCCCACTCCCACACCAACCGTCCGCCATTTGATCGCCTTGCGGTTGTTGGACATCAGGTACGCGATGCCCATCAGGGCAAAGATGCCAAAGATGCCAATCAGTCTTTCCACCCTGCCTCCTTTTCAGTATCGTCAACGCCTACCAGGTGGTAATCATGTTTTCGGATCTCCTCACGCATCGGAAGACGGCGCATCCTCATCCCTGGTTTCTCGAGTACTCAGCATGAGCAGAATCGACATGCCAATGAAAACACCCGACAGAAAATCCGCGATTTTGAACGCACCGGTGAGGTCCAGACGGTTGACAACAACCAGCAGAATCGTGGCAACGGAGGCGAAGACAGCCGCCCACGCCCGGCGTTGCACAGCGCTCAGTCCGAGAACCCACCATTTCATGCTTTCTTGTCCTCACCGTTGACCCCGTTGAAGAGCCGTCTCTGCCCCAGTGGCTCACCGGAGTCGCTCGGCGGTTCCCAACAGCGGCGGCAGCGTGCTTCGTAGATTGCCTCCCCGCCAACGAGGACTCGTTCACTTCCTCCACTGATACGTTGGGTGCGATGAGCGGGCGCTCCGCATTTGTGGCAGACGGCTGTCAATTTGGTCACGAACTCGGCTTCACACATCAGTTGTGGAATCGGTTCAAACGGAACGCCCCGATAATCCGTGTCGAGTCCCGCGATCACCACCCGCTTTCCGATGTTCGCCAGCCTCCGGACTACGGTCGGCAGATCGCCCTCGATGAACTGGGCTTCATCGATGCCGATCACCTGGGCGTTGCCCACCATCTCCTCGATGTCCCGGGCGTTCTTCACGGGGATCGAGGGAATCCGTTGATCGCTGTGGCTGACGACATCCTCAGTGTCGTAACGGTTGTCGATGGCGGGTTTGAACACTACCGCGACCTGCCGTGCAATTCTGGCACGGCGCAAACGACGGATCAGTTCCTCGGTTTTTCCCGAAAACATGCATCCGCAGATGACCTCGACCCATCCATGGCCGCGTTCGACAACGTTCAACATCAGGCTCGCCCCCTTGGGGGTTTGACATTCCTTCCAGATACGGAGTGGCGGCTCCGTCTCGGAACTCCTGCTTCGATCAGCGCGAGGACATGGTTTGACAGAATTTCAATCCCCGCGTGATTTTCTCCACCGCGCGGAATGATGATATCGGCATAACGTTTCGACGGTTCAACAAAGGTTTCATGCATCGGACGCACCGACTCCTCGTATTGCAGCAGCACGCTTTGCGCGCTCCGCCCGCGCTCAACCTCGTCACGGCGGATCCGGCGCGCGAGGCGAAGGTCCGCATCTTCATCGACGAACACACGAAAATCCATCAGGTCACGCAGACATTCGTCCGCAAGGACGAGAATCCCCTCGATCACGATCACCGGGAGGGGCTCACGCCGTATTGTCTCCTTTGTCCTGGAATGATCGACAAAGGAGTACACAGGTTCACGAATAGGACGTCCACTCATCAACTGTTTGATATGCCTGTGCAGAAATTCCTGGTCGAAAGCCTCCGGGTGGTCGAAGTTGACACGTGCCCGCTCGGAGGCGTCCAGGTCGCGCAGGTCGCGATAATAGCTGTCCTGCTTGAGGATCAGCACCTTGTCGGCACCGACCTGTTCGGAGAGACGATTTGAGACGAGAGTCTTTCCGCTGCACGTGCCACCAGCGATGCCCACAAGAGCTACGGGCTTCATTCCTCCTCCTCGAGGTCGGAGTCGCCGAAGGCGTGAGGGATCAATTCCTGGAGAGCCTGGATACGGGTAGCCTTGGTTCGGGGGTTGTGCAAGATGACCTGCAGATCCGGCGCATAGTCGTGCAACACCTGCCGGCACGCCCCGCAGGGAGTTGCGATGTTCGGTCCACCGGCGACAATCGCAATTTTCCGGAACGAACGCACCCCCTCGCTGATCGCCTTGAACAGGGCGACCCGTTCCGCACAGCAACTGAGGCCATAGCTGGAAGACTCAACGTTGCAGCCTGTCCAGATACGCCCCTGGGTATCCTCAAGTGCAGCCCCCACCCGAAAATGCGAATAGGTTGCCGCTGCGTTTCGGCGAGCTTCGATGGCAGCTTTTATCAGGGCTTCCTGATCCGGAGTCACCGTGTTCTGTTTGTCGGAAGGCATGGGGTTATGCGTCCTTGATCTCTCTGACATGCAAGGGATTTTGCGTGTTCACGGAAAAGTAACCGAGAGGGACCACAGGGGCAAGGCGTTTCGTGCCCAACGAGACCGTGGGGATTTGACGAAAAATTCAGACAGTTTAAATATTCGATCTCGTGCATGCGTTCTTCGGGCGAATCATATTTATCAAAACGAATATTTAAACTGTCTGAATTTTTCACGCCTCCTGGCGTTGGTTGCGCCGGATGCGCCTCAAACGTAGTTTACCCGCGTCCTAAACGATCGGTCAACACGGCGGAAGCGGCATGACAACACTCACCCCCGCCCTTTCAGCACGGAAACGCGCCATGCAGCAGAATGTCGGCAACGCCGAACTGTGGAAGAAACTGAACTTCCGTTGTGGATTGGAGATCCACCACCAGATTCTGACCGAAAAGAAGCTCTTCTGCCACTGCCCCGCCGGAGTCTATACCGACGAGTGGCACGCGGAGGCGCTGCGTCACATGCGTCCTACCCTGTCCGAACTCGGCGAATATGATGGCACGGCGTTGATGGAGTTCAAGACGAAAAAGGAGATCATCTACCGGCTGAACAGGAACACGGTCTGCACCTATGAGATGGACGACAACCCGCCGTTTCTGATCAACGACCAGGCGGTGGACATCGCACTGACCATCGCCCTGGCTCTCAAGTGCAAGATCGTCGGCGAGTTACACATCATCCGCAAACAATATCTGGACGGCAGCATCCCCGCAGGATTCCAGCGCACCGCCATCGTAGGCGTGGACGGGCAGATCGAACTGAGTTCAGGCAAGGTTGTATCGATCATCCAGCTCGGACTGGAGGAAGATGCCTGCCGGGAAATCTCCGACCGCGGTCATCTGATCATCTTCAGCACCGACCGGCTGAGCATGCCGATCATCGAGGTAGTGACCGGCAACAACCTCGCAACCCCCGAGGAAGCCGCCGAGGCGGGAATGCGTATCGGCCGGTTGCTGCGGGCGACCCAGCTCGTGCGCAGGGGCATGGGGTCGGGACGGCAGGATGTGAATGTTTCGATTGAAAGCTCCACCCGTGTCGAGATCAAGGGTGTTCCCCGCATCCCCCGCATTCCCGAACTGACCGCTCTCGAAGCCATTCGCCAGCAGCGGCTGATCGCGCTCCGGGACCGTCTCCAGGAAAGGGGATTCAAGCCGGGCGAGGCTCCCGGCGAGGAGGTTCCGTTCAAAGCGCGTCCGGGAGACTTGAACCGTCCGGAACTGTCCGCGGCGTTGCGCGCCGGAGACAACGTTCGTGTGGTCAAGATCCCCAGATCCCGCAAAATTCTGAACTGGGAACTCTCCGGTGGCCGGACCTTTACGGACGAACTGGCGGGCCGTGTGCAGGTGATCGCCTGCCTCGACCAGATGCCGAACCTCTTTCACACCGATGGTCCCGCAGGTGGGCTTGACCCGGAGGATCGCGAACGGTTCGCCAAAGCCGCCAATCTTGGCCCGGAAGATGTAGCCGTGATCGTGTATGGTAAAGACGAGGACACCCGGACCGCCGCTCAGGAAATCCTGATCCGTTTCGCGGAAGCAACCGCCGGTGTTCCTGGAGAAACCCGCCAGGCGCTGCGCAACAACGCCACAGGCTTCGAGCGCATTCTCCCGGGTCCAGACAGGATGTACCCCGACACGGACAGCCCGCCTTACGAAATCGCCGACGAACGAGTCGAAGAAGCTCGCAAACGAGTGCCGGAGGTCCCCTGGGTGCGTGAGGAACGTTACCGAAAACTCGGTCTTCCCGAAGATGTGCTCTGGCGTCTCGCAATCAGCCCCTACGCCGCGCTGTTCGACCGCCTCGTGAAAAAGAAGGCGGTTCCCCCGATGCTGGCGGGTGAAGTGCTGACCCGTTTCCTCGTCTCCGCACGGCGCAAAGGTGCGGATGTCACCGTGCTGAATGAAGAACATTGGGAAACACTGTTGCGTGCGTTGGGTTCCGGTACGATTTTCCGTGAGGGCATCTACGCGACACTCTCGCTGTGGTGCAAAACGCCGGAAGCGAGTCTGCACGAGGTGATCGAGCGGTTAGGCATGGGCAAGGTGGTCAGCGACAACGATCTTGAGAAGACAGTTAAAAAAGCCGTTGCGGTTGCTCAGCAAAGCGTCATGAGTACGGACGGCGTATTGGTCGATGTGGCAATGGGCGAAGCGATGTCCGAACTTGCGGGACGAATTCCCGGTCGAAAAGTACGCGAATCGATCCTGAAAGTTCTGGCGTAAAGCACAGCCGGAAATCGTCGGAGCCTGGATGAACATTGAAAAAAGACTTCTCTTCAGCCTCTTTGCCCTGCTGATGATCTTTGTCATCGGAACCATCGGCTATTTCCTCCTCGAAACCAACTGGTCCGTTCTCGACTCCCTGTACATGACAATGATCACCATCAGCACAGTGGGATTCCACGAAGTGCACATGTTGAATCCGAATGGACGTTTCCTGACGATGTTCCTGATCATCTCCGGGTTGACAGTCGGAGCCTATGGTATTACCAACCTCACCTCGTACATCGTCAGCGGACAGATTGTGCAAACCCTGAGGGGAAGGCGCATGGAAAAACGCATTCAGTCTCTTCGCAAACACATCATCGTCGCAGGATTTGGAAAACTGGGCCGTGAGATTGCGGAAGAGTTATCCGAGGCGGAAGCGGATTTCGTTGTCGTCGAACAGGACGAAGAACACTGTGAAGCCGCCGAGGAAAAAGAATTTATGGTCATCCGCGGGGATGCCAGCGAGGAGGAAACCCTCGAACGTGCCGGTATTAAAAACGCCTACGCGCTTGTCGCCGCTCTGACCGGCGACGCTGGAAACGTGATGGTGACAATTACAGCGCGTGAAATGAACCCGGGCCTTTATATCGTCGCGCGCGGGATCGACGATAACAGCCTGAAGAAACTGAAACGAGCGGGCGCCGACCGGGTGGAGATGCCGTTCAAGATCTCAGGAAAACGGTTGACGACACTCGTACTGAAACCGGGCTTTGTTGATTTCATCGACCTTTTCAGCCGCACATTCGCCCGTGACCTGCAGATGGAACAATCGATCGTGCCGCCGGGAAATCCCCTCGTCGGCAAAACCCTCGCCGGTCTGGACCTTCGGAAGAAAACGGGTGGCTTGTTGGTGCTCGCCGTCGAACGGGAGGACGGGCAGATCATTCTCCATCCGACTGGGGACATGGAATTGCGCGAAAACGACCGCATCCTGCTGATGGGCAACGAGGAACAGATCGAGCGCTATCGAAAGGAATACAGTCTCACGACATGATGGGCGGCGATTGGATG
>JAZDLX010000038.1:0-5721 GCA_043801585.1 bacterium
CATCATAAAACCAGGCTTCGCGGTAAGCGAACTGAAGCTGTTCCTGCTCGGTTGTGTTCCACAGCTCGAAATTCACTGTATCCTTGAGGAACGAACCAAGCAACGGGACGGTGACAACGGTGTCCTCGTCCACCCAGCGCAACTCCATGTCGATAGGCATCTTCAACGAGTAACGCACGAGCTGCTGATTCAGGCGAATGATGCCGCCATAGTTGGCCTGAGTGCCGGTTGGGAAATAAGCGTTTGTAATTCCAAGATCGTCGTAATTCGCATAGTCGATGAAGTCCGGCTGCATTGTAACCGTCCACCCATCGATGACCGGCGTTTCCAGGAGGCCGGCACTCTGGTGCCAGAAGGCGGTGTCGCTCGTGGCCACTTTGAAGAACTTGGTGCGTGGATCGCTGGGATTCACCAGGAAGGTCGCATCCCCCTCCGAAAATTGCTCAAAGGAACCGAACACCGTTGTGTCGGACTGGTAAAGCACCTCTTCCGTTGAGGCGTCCACGATTTTATAGGCTCGAGCGAAATTCAGGAACCCCTTGTAGAGCCCTGTCGAATCGAATCGAATCTCGTAGACACGATCGTCCACAAGGCTGTCCGGGAAGAGGATGTTGACCTCGATCTCCCCGCTGGCCTCACCGGACGGATGCAGCAGACCATCCTTCAGCTTCGGCTCGATGAATCCGGCCGCGGGTGCGGTGGGTGTGACCGCAGCCGTGTTGATATCCAGTTGAACGTTGCCGCCGACATTTCCGAGAATGGTACTTGTGCATTCGGAGGGCGGTATTCCGACGATGTTGCCGGTTTCGTCAAGTTCCGGGATAAAGGTAAAGATGACGCTGTCGTAAGGTACGCCGGCCTCGTCAAAGAACTTGAGGGTGTCAATCCTTGTTTCACCGGCGATCTTGCCGTAGTCGTACGAAACCACAGCGTAGTAGTAGGTGACGCCGTTGGTTACACTCGTGTCGACGACCGTGTTGCGGATTCCGGTATCCTCACCCAGGTCGAAATGCGCACCGAACACACTCACCGGATGCGGGCCGTGCCGGCCGTCTTTCAGATCGTACTGGTAGAGAGGCTTGCGGAAGGTGATGTTGCCGTAAGCGTCGGTGATCAACCGCGAATCGATGAAGCTCGGATCGGTCGAACGGTAGACGCGGTATCCTTCGAAATCGTATTCCTGAAGGAATCGATCGTAGGATTGTTCAGCCCGCTTGTCCCAGTGAAGTGTGACTCTGTTGTTGCCCGCCGTGGCAAACAGGGTCGGTTTCCACGGAGGTTGCGCGAAATTGTAGTTTGCGTTGTAAATCGCCTGGACCGTGTTCTTGTTCCTGGTCAGATCCTGCAGATCATTGCCGAAGAGCAGGGCCATGGAGAAACGTTCGGTCAAGTCCGCGGCCAAGGGGAAGGTACCGGAGAAGAACAACATGCCCAGGTTGACGCCCTGTTGAATCTGGTCATCCGTCGGCGGCACCAACCGGCTCGCCAGGTACCAGTCCTGCTCCTCATTCGAAAGGGCATACTGGTGCAGCGGGAAGACGTGGAACGCTGTCAAACCGATCTGGTCCGACTCGTCCTTGTCCAGAGCGTCGAAATCCGGTTCGCCGTCCGTCGGCCGCCCGTCTCCCTGGCCATCGTCGGGTCCGAAATACCCTTCGTCCGACGGTCCAATGCCGTCCATGCCGACATCATCGTTCAGCGGTTCATCCTCGTCCCACTCATCATTTCCATTGCGGTCGGTGTAACCGTCCCAATCACCGTCTTCATCGCCTGTCCAGTGCGGTTTGGGATCGCCGTAATTGCCGATGCCCGCGGCGGGATCGTTGGGGTCGCTGACATACACACCGGCGCCACTGTCACGCCGCTCGTCAAGAAGTCCATCCTCGTCGTTGTCCACGCCGTCCGTACCAATCCCTGGGGATTCCAGGAAGGCGTATCCGGCATACCCGACCGGCCGCCAGCCATAGTCTCCGATTTCGTCAAGGTCCCACGCATAAGCAATATCGAGGGTCGTATTGTAACCTCCGCAGTCATCCGAAGAGTTGTCGACTCCGCCGAGCCCCCAGTCGATAAGCATGCCAAAGGCCATGGAATCGTAGGAGGTTGTCGATACGTTCTGCACGTCGTAGTGCCAGAAGATGCAATCCTCGGCGAGCACCTGGCTCCACTGGAATGCGCGCACCTCGACTCGAAGTCCAAGACCGCGGCGAAGAGAATCAGTGTCGTCAGGATAAAAATCGTACTCGGTATCATTCGCATCATCCATCACAAAAAACGTCTCGAGGTCGGCGTTCTTGACACCTTTTCCGAAATAGCCATTCCAGAAACCGCCCCAGGACGCGTCCTTGTCCGGCCATGTAAACGGCCATGAGGCGGGATGATCGCTCATCGCCGGTTCGTCCTGGTTGGGGTTGGCATAGCCCGGAAGCGGCGCCCATCCCCACCAGTTCCCAGTCTCCGGATCCTGATCGTTGCCCATATCCTCGCGGTACATGGTGCTCATCGGGTGAACTCGGTTGCCGTGCTCGTCAATGGCCGATCCAATGATGATCAGCGCCACACCGTCCACATAGCCGTGGGTCGTTCCCTTCGGCCAGATCGTCACAAGCTTGGCATTCCAGTTGGCGATCATTCCGTCGTTGTAAAAGTCGGTGACCACCAGGTTGCCGTCCATCACTCCGTGCTTGCGGAAATTGAAGGAGCCGTAAGGACCCGATGCAAACGCCACGACTGCGGCACTCACCAGCAGGGCAACGATCACCCATACGGTTGTTTTGCCAAGTCGCATCCTTTCCCCCTTCATGTTAGAACCCAACCGAAAAGACCAGACGCACCTGCCGGGGTGCGGAGAACCACTCCGGCCGTGAGAAGTAATCGTCCTTGGTATTGTACCCGCGGACTTCACCCACCTGATTCTGGCTCAGCGTATAGGTCGCCCGGCCTGTATCGCCATAAACATCGTTTTCGTTCCTGATGTCCGGAAGGTTGTAGATCCACAACGTCAGTGAGCTGTTGAATCCCCCGATATTGAAGACCTTGTAGGCTTTCAGATTGAGTTCCATCTTGAGGGGACGGCGGGCGTCGTTCAGCTCTCCCTGTGGCTGCAGGAAGGGCGTCGAGGTGTAGGGCAATCCGCTGCCGATGCGCCCGATCAACCCGATGGACCAGCTCGAAGGATCGCCGAAGGTGACCGTCGCATTCAAGGTGTGGGTCTGGTCCCAATCCAGAGGACGAACCTTTTTCTCCGGTTCCTGGGGCGGATCCGACTGGCTGTAATTGTACACCTGCAGCGGATCGGAGGAGTTGCCCTCGGCAACCTGGAAGGTGTAGTCCATCGCGACCCCGACGTAATTCTCCATGCGCCGGTCAAAGGCTACGGTGATTCCCCGGACGTTCGCATAATCCTTGTTGATGTAGCGGGCGTACTGCACCTGGTTGTACGTGAACAGGATCTCAGTCCCCAGCAGGTTGCGTACGTCCTTATAGAAGCCGGTAACGGATACTCCCGAGTTCTCGGAAATCTGCTGCTGCAAACCCACTTCGTACATCACGGTGCTTTCCGGCTTCAACTGGGCATTGCCGATAATGCTCTGGCGCGGCCCCCCCAACACGGTGAATCCCGGATTTTCGTAGAGATACTGGAACGGTGGAATCTGGAAGAAATGACCGTAGGAGAAGTGCAGCACCCCTGTTGAGGAAATCGGGAACGCGACGCCGATGCGCGGCGAGAGCTGTGTCACGGATTGCGCTTCAATGTACTTGTACCGCCAGTAATTGTAACGCGTCGCCGGATTGTTGCTGGCGGGATCGGCGATAGGGGTCACAGGATCGAGCCCCTGTACCATGGAATCCGCTTCGGTATCGTAGTAGTTGAGAACATCGTTGGAGGGATCGCGAAAGTCCTCTGGCAACACCCCGTCCGGATGGAAGTAATCAAACCGAACGCCGAAATTCACAACCAGGAACTGGTATTCCATCTTGTCCTGCAGGTACGTTGAAAACTGGAGCGGTCGATGCCCCGGACCATCGAACGGGAATCCACCGAGCGGACTCTGCGCCGTTCGATCCGGATAGGAAAAATTGTTCCAGGAACCGGGTGGATTGATTTTCTGGCTGTTTGTATTGTCATCCCAGATAAGCTGGTAGTCATCCAACTGGAGGCGGTACTGCGAAAGGTCCCACCCGCCCTTCAGCAAGTGCGTTTTCGACACCTGGCTGGTGAGGTCAAATTTCAATCCTGCCTTTTTCGACTCCCGCCAGTGATGCCACATTCCCTGGCCGCCGGTGTAGAAGGCGAAATTCTGGACATCGGAAAGCCTGTCCGGATTGACATATTTGTTCGAATAGGGATCCTCGTGGACATAATATTTTTCGAAGTTTGAGGTGTAGGAGAGGTTCAAAACGTAAAACGTCTTGTTATTCAGCGTATGGTTCAAACCCAGCAGTTGATTCTGGCCTCCCGCAAACCGCTGATAGTTGCCGTCAGGATTGTACTTGAACAGCCTCGGGTCCTCGCTGGTATCATCAGTACGGCCGTCCTGATTCTGATAGGTCATACCGCTCCACAGAAACGAATAAGAAAGTTTTAGAAGTGGAGTGATACGGTGTGTGATTTTCGCATTGACCGTCGACTTCCTGAAGGGATCGAGGGTAACCACCTTGCCATCCCCGGAATGTTCGATATGCCAGCTCTGCGGATTGTCTGACACGAAATTCGATGAGTCGGACGGCAGAAAAATCCCTTGCCCGTAGGACTTCCCATGATCGTACACATTGCGATAGGAGAGGTAGAAGGAAGTCCGACTCCCGGTTAGCGGCACCGGACCGGAGAGACTGAACTGATAATCCTGATAGTCGGTAGGATTCAGATCTTCCATGTACGTCGTTCGATCGGGCTTCGGATTGTACGACCCCAATCCAAGCGAACGTGTCGAGACATAATCTCCAAATCCAATGGTAGCGGTTCCACTGTACTTTTCGACATCACCTTCCTTGGTGATGACGTTGATGATGCCACTCATTGCCTGGCCATATTCGGCATTGAACGTTCCGCTGATCACCTGGATTTCCTGAATATTCCCCACCTCGACCTGGTTGGATGTCGTTCGGTCGAGCGGATCAGAACTTGAATAGGGATCGGATACGATGACGCCGTCAATCATGTAGGCCACTTCGCTGCTGCGTCCACCCCGGAAATGGCCGTCAACCACTCCAGCCTGAAGATTGACCGCTTCTCCGAGATTGTCGATCGGGGACATTTGGAGCTGCTCGTTCCCGACAACCGCCTCCGAGCTCGTCAAGTCGCGTTTGATGATCGGCGCTTTCGCTGTTATCGTCACCGCCTCGCCGGCCTGAAGTACCGCGATCGAGAGCTTGAATTCAAGCGTGGTCGTCCGGTCAATGTTTATCGAAACGTCTTCGTACGACATGCTCTGATACCCGAGGACGCTTACGGTAACGGTATAACGGCCTGGAATCAGGTTCACGATGATGAAATCACCATCGAGATCCGTTGCAGCACCTCGCGATGTTCCCATAACGATGACATTCGCGCCTGCAAGCGGTTCGCCCGTCTCCGCATCGGTGACGGTTCCGACAAGTTTTCCCGTCGTCCCCGCCAGCGCTGACAAAGGAACCAGCAATGCGCAGATCATCACCGCACCAGCAACAACCCTGTTCCGCCAATACATAATTCGCCTCCCCGGCCGTACTCTTTTCGAA
>JAZDLX010000078.1:0-2720 GCA_043801585.1 bacterium
ATGACGGAAGAGGAGCATCCGAACGGGACGCTAAGTTTCGCTCCCTACATCCCGACTCCGGGAGAGTAGCAGCTGACAGGATTTAGGAAATCAGACTTTAATCGAAGAGGCTGGGCCTTTTCATTTCGGGGGACACCTCGATGGATAAGAAGGAATTCAAAGCTCAATTCAAGGCATTCGAGGGCGAGGGGCGCGGGCTGGCCATCTTTGCCACCATGAATGTTATCGACCGGGACAAGGATGTCACGATACCGGGAGCCTTCGGCGAACAGACCGTTAAACTCGCACAGGCGCATCAATGGCAACTTCCCAATGTCGGCATGGCGAAAATCAGGGAGCAGGGAAACGATGCGCTGGCATCTTTCCAGTTCTATCTCGACATGGCGGCCGGGAGGGAATGGTTCAGTGCCCTCAAGAATAACTTCGACAACGGCGTCCCGCAGGAGTGGAGCTACGGATTCAATATCGAGGATTCTGGCGCTGGAGAATTCGACGGCCAATCCGTGCGCTTTCTCAAGAAGCTGAAAATGCACGAGATATCGCCCGTGATGGTCGGAGCGGGGATCGATACGCGGACGCTCGACATCAAGGAAGAGAAGCAATTCGAGATCCAGACCATCATTTTCCCGAAATCGAAATGGGATGCTGTCGAGCCATGCAAGAAATGGCTGGCCGATCACGAATATCGAAACGACAAGGTTGATGAAACGGAAGAATCCTATCGATTCAGGCAGGTCGATCCCGGCGAATTCACACGGCTAAGAACTATCTGCCTCGATCCTAGCCGGGATACGCCGATGGATGATTGCAGGATAAAGGCTGTCGGCGGCCCGCGCAAGGAATTTTCCGAACGATCTATGAAACTCGAAGACCACTTTATCTTTGTCGAGTCCTCGCTTGCCGAGGCTCAAGCACTGATTCACCGCACAGAGGAATTGAAAGACCTCAGAGCGAAGGAAGGCCGTGAACTGTCGCGTGCCAACAGGGAGCGGTTGGGAAGGTTAACGACAAGGTTGCGAGAACTGGAGGGCGAGTTAAGCGCGGCGCGTGTGGACATCGACACGCTGCTGCACGAGACGGACCCGCAGAACATTCAGGCTCTCGCCCAACAATTCGCGAACTCGCACCAAGCACGGGAAGCATACGAACGTTACCAGACCTTGTGTGCAAGGTTTCGCGGCCATCTGAACTGAGGAGAAACATTAATGACTATCAAACAAGAACGCGTTGACAAATTGAACTTGCTCAACGCCAAGCGAGACGAACAAGCCAAGATGTTCGCGGAGGCAAAGACGGACACGGGCGAACTCGATTTCACCAAGGTGACATGCGTTCCTGGAACCGTCCAGGAAAAACTCGAAAAACTCCGGTCGCTACAAAATGAGATGAACGACCTCGGCATTGCCATTGAGCGACTGGCTGCCGCAGAAAAAAGCTACGAGGAGCAGAAGATCCGCGAAGCGAAAGCTGCGGAGTTGGAGCGCATGACGCATCCCAATACTGGCGACAAAGGCGAACCCGAAAAGCCGATCATCAAGAGCTTCGGTCAACTCTTCATCGAATCCGATGTCTGGAAGATGCGGAGACAGCCCGGCATTTCTCAGAACATTCCTGATTTCGAGATGAAGACGCTCTTTCAAAGGGGCGACACGACCGGCTGGTCAACTGAATCCATGCGCACCGGCCGTGTGGTCGATTACCCGGCGGCTCCGATCCGCATGATCGACGTCATCCCCATGGGCACGACCAATCAGGCTGCCGTGGTATACATGGAGGAAACCACGCTCACGCTGAACGCGGCTGAAAAGAACGAGGGCGCGGCATACGCCGAATCCGCCTTCGCACTCACCCAGCGCTCCGTGACCGTCCAAAAGATCACCACGAGCGTTCCGGTGACCGACGAGCAGCTCGACGACGTGCCGCAGGTGCAGGGATACCTCGACCGCAAGCTGAGGTACGACCTCATGCAGCGGCTCGACAGTCGCATCCTGGTGGGCACGGGGGTTTCCCCGCTGCTCCTGGGAATCAACAACAAACCTTCCGTGCAGACGCAGGCGAAGGGAGCCGATCCAGTTCCCGACGCTATCCACAAGGGCATCGTTCTGGTGCGAGTCACTGGACGAGCCGAGCCCAATGTGGTCGTGATGCACCCGAATGACTGGCAGGACGTGGTGTTACTGCGGGACAACGCTGGCAACTACATCTGGGGCAACCCTTCCGGGCCGATCACGGCGCGGATCTGGGGCCTTCCAGTTGTGGAGACCACCGCGCAGACGGAGAATACCGCCGTCGTGGGCGACTTCGCCAACTTCTCTGAGCTCGTGACCCGCAAGGGCGTCGAGGTTCAGATCGGTTACGTGAACGCCGACTTCACGCTCGGTCAGAAAACCATTCGGGCCGACATGCGCTGTGCTGTGATTTGGTACAGGGCAAGTGCCTTCTGTCTAGTTTCCGGTCTCTGATCCTCTAACCGCGAACCAGGGGCGGGCCCAGACCCGCCCCATTGAATTGAACAGGAGAAACAAATGCTTACGATTCTCTTAATCCTGACCGTGGTTGCGTTCTGTGCGGCCATGCTGGCGGTTATCGAGGGTGCCTGCGAAGTCACGTTTATCGACGTATTCGGCGGGGCCGCGAGCACTACCGGCATTCATGCGGCCATCCAGGATGATGGCACTACGCAAACGATTCTTTCCGGCCTTTCCGACCCGCCATTTCCG
>JAZDLX010000091.1:0-3642 GCA_043801585.1 bacterium
GCGCCGTTGATGTCCGGTTCGAATGCCATATCCATCTCGAGGCTCTTGATGTGTTTCGGCGGTTCGCTGGGATGGCCTGTGACGTGCAGTGGAACCCAGAGGGTCGTGTCCACTGTGAAATCCCCGATGAAGCCGGGAGTGTCATTCAAAGGTTTTACGCTGAACCGGGGATGCCCTTTTGTGTCGGGTGTGAGCGGGGTGAAAGCAAAGTTTCCGCGAGTCTTCGGGTCAAAGGAGGAAAACGGATTTATTGACATTTGGCGCCGGTGCCTGCCTCCCGAATCACCCTCCTCTTCCTTCTCCTCCGACTGTTCGCTTTCCTCCTCGCGGTTCTGGATGCGCGATTTTTTTACCGCACCGGTTTCATCCAGCTCCTGGATGAGACGGTTTCCCTGGTCGTCAAAGGCCATGTGCATCCGCGAGGAATCGGAGCTCTTGATGTTTCCGTTTTTGTCCAGTTTGTGCTGGATGGCGAGGACGTTAAAGGAATAGCCGAGAGAATCGGAATCCATTCTCCAGAGGTTTGCCTGGAGTGAATCGAGCCATGCATCGGGAACGCTTTCAGGTTGCTTTGCCTGTGCAAATCCGAGAAGGACGGAAAACGCTAACAAAAGCACGGAAATCAACCCGGTGATTCGCATGGGATCCCCTCTCGCTGGTTCGTGAACGCTCTGCACAAAGCAAATGGAAGGCCAGGAGTGAAGGTCTTGGATTTATTCGTTTTACTGTGGAACACAACATGAAAACACATGACGTTAGCATCACATTGTGGCGTTCAAACAACAGTATGCTTCCGCCGGACGATCTATCACAGGCGACGTTTCCCGCAAAGCTTGAACAGCGTGTGTTCAGGAACAATCTCTGAACACAAGGGGGAGCTTGAATACACACATCCGTACAGGGTTTAAATCACCGAATCCCTTGCCCCGAGGATGATGTCCATCTCCGGATAGTCCGTTGTGAAATGCAGGCCACGGCTCTCTTTTCGCGAGCGGGCGCATTTAACGATCATCCGCGCGGTCTGTGCCATGTTTCGCAGCTCCACCAGGTCGGGGGTGACGGTGGTGCGGCGGTAGTAATCTTCCACCTCGCGAGCGATCAACGCGAGACGTCGGGCGGCCCGCTCGAGGCGCAGATCGCTGCGGACGATACCGACATAGTCCTCCATCAGCACCTGGATTTCACGCTTGTCGTGGCGGATCAGTACCCACTCTTCCTGGTCGTAGGTGCCGAAATAATTCCATTCGGGAATTTGGCGGAGCTGTTCGGATTTTGTTGCGGCGAGAACCCGTTTTCCCTCCTGTGCGGCGCGAGCAGCAAAGACAACGGCTTCAAGCAAGCTGTTCGAGGCGAGACGGTTGGCCCCGTGCAATCCGGTCTGCGCCACCTCGCCCGCCGCAAACAGTCCATCCACGGTGGTGCGGCCATGCACATCGGTGATGACCCCGCCGCACTGGTAATGCGCCGCGGGCACCACAGGTATCGGTTCAGACGTGATATCGATGTTGTACTCGCTGCGAAGTGTCTCGTAGATCATCGGGAACCGTTCACGAACACCATCCGCAGGTTTGTGGGAGATGTCCAGCCAAACGTGCTCAGTGCCCCATTTCTTCCGCTCCGAGTCGATAGCGCGGGCGACAATATCGCGGGGGGCAAGTTCCGCACGGGGGTGCACACCCTCCATAAACCGTTCGCCGCGATCGTTGACCATGATACCGCCGAATCCGCGGACCGCTTCAGTGATCAGAAACGCCCGCCCCTCCCCGCCGGGACGCCACAGCGCGGTTGGGTGAAACTGCATGAATTCAAGGTTGGCGATCCTGGCGCCGACCCGCCATGCCATCGCCGCGCCGTCACCGGTGGCAATCGCGGGATTGGTCGTGTTCAGCCAGACACACCCCATTCCCCCCGTCGCCAGCAAGGTCAGGCGTGCCCGGATCAGCTCAACCTTGTTGGTCTCGCTGTTCAACACGTAGGCACCATAACAGCGATGGTTGTGCGCACGGAAGGAAGAGACAAGGTGGCGGTCAGTCACCAGATCGACGGCCAGGGCGTTCTCCCAGATTTCCACTTGAGGGTGCTGTTTCAACGCGGAAATCAGCGCGTGTTCCACCTCACGTCCGGTGTGGTCATTCTTGTGAACGATCCGGCTCGCGCTGTGACCGCCCTCGCGTACCAGGGCCAGTTTCTTCCCATCGCGCGTGAACTCGGCGCCCCATTCGATCAGGCGGCGGATGCGGCTCGGACCCTCCTCGGCCACGATGCGCACGACATTTTCATTACAGAGTCCTGCACCAGCCTCAAGGGTGTCATGCACATGCAACTCAACGGAATCATCCTCTCCTATCGCAACTGCGATTCCGCCCTGCGCATAGTTCGTTGCAGATTCCGCCCGGTCTTTTTTGGTGACCACCACGACCGAAGCGGCGTCCGCCATCTCCAGGGCAAAGGTCAACCCGGCAATGCCCGAGCCGATCACCAGCACGTCAACAGTCCGTTCGCTCACGTGGGAAGCACCATCCGTATTGTCGTCCCCTCACTGGGGCGACTGTTCAGTATGTACAGTCTGCCGCGATGCATCTCTTCCA
Source organism: bacterium (assembly GCA_043801585.1). Lineage (GTDB taxonomy): Bacteria > Electryoneota > Electryoneia > Electryoneales > Electryoneaceae > JAZDLX01. Next base: position 2,589 of record JAZDLX010000091.1, read on the forward strand.
CAATTCGCCGACTCAGGGAAAGGCCCAATCCCCAACCTCGGGTCTTGGTTGTAAATCCGGGGCGAAAGATGGTTTCGAAGTTGCGGGCAGCGATCCCTACCCCCGTATCTTCCATATCAATCACTACACCACTCGCATGTCTCGACAGAGTAATAACGATTTTACCCTTGCCGGAAATCGCCTGCGCGGCGTTACGAAGCAGGTTTTCCAGCACCCAGCCAATCAGTTCTGGCTGCAACGCAGCTTCACCAGCTCCCTGATCCACGGTTTCGATGGTCACCGCTGTGCCAACGCGAGTGCGCATGTATCTCACGGTCTCTTCAATAATATCCACGACCGGCAGGTTGTGCAGTTTTTCCCTGGCGCCAATTTTTCCAAATCGAACGGAGATTTTCTCAAGCCGTGAAATGTCCTGCCGCATCGCTTGTACAGCATCCCGCTGTGAAGTCTCGTCTCCGCCTTCCAGAACATCCAGCCACCCCATCAGGGAGGAGATCGGCGTCCCGAGCTGATGCGCCGTCTCGCGCGCCATCCCCACCCACACAGACCGTTCCTCCGCTTTGCGGATGGTACGGAACCCGACATAACCGATGAACACGTAAAGGGCCACCGCCAGCGCGCTCAGAACCGACACCCAGCGCAACAGGCTGACGAGGGATGGATCGCCGAAATGAAAATAGAGATCCTGACCGGGGACCACTTCAACGGCGATCGGACGATTGTCATGCTGATGAGTATCGGCAATAAATTTTCGCAACATCTCCTTCGCTTCCTGCGATGTGTCATCGGGAGCGATGTCCAGATTTCTCCAGGAGGTGGGATTTCCTTTATCGTCTGTCACCACGATTGGAAACGGCATCGCCTGAATCGCCTCCCAGGCGAGTTCAGGGTTGTCCGAAAGCAGCAGGCTGCGATAATATTCAACCGAAAGGTTCATGGACGTTCGAGCAGATTTCCGCACCTCACCGACTAACACATTCGTAATGATGAACAGTGAGGCGGCGAGAAGAACGGCGCCAAGGAAAATGAGACCTTTGTACAATCCTGCCTGGCG
>JAZDLX010000098.1:0-6098 GCA_043801585.1 bacterium
TCGCCAACGTATCCTCGAGCTGGCCAAAGATTTTCCCCTGATCTGGCAATCACCAAACACGCCACAGCGAGAACGCAAGCGCATGCTAGCACTGCTGATCGAGGACGTGACCTTGACTAAGCAGCGGCAGATAACTGTCGCCGTCCGTTTTCGCGGTGGTGCAACCACTACGCTGACATTGCCCCGGCCCTTGACCGCTCAACAGCAGCGCGCAACTGATCGGGGAGGTTCGAGCGCAAATCGACAGGCTGCTAGACGAATACACCGACGCTCAGGTCGCCCAAATCCTGAACGTACGTGGCATGTCTACGGGGGCCGGTGAGGCTTTTGATTCGGTCAGCATCCAATGGGTTCGTTACTCTGCTAAACTTAAGAGCCTCAAACAGCGTTTGCTGGACTCGGGCATGCTAACCCAAAAGCAGATATCAGCTCAGCTCGGTGTTAGTCGGCAAACACTCGGCCGCTGGCGCCTCCAAGGACGCATCAAAGCTTGCATATGCAACGATCTTGGAGAATGGTTATATTGGACACCAACGCAAGATCTGTTATCTGAGAAACCATCATCTACCTCAATGAGCACTTCTACTGCGGGAGGTGCAGTATGAAAAACGTTCCTTTCGCGAAGACGTTCTCGCTTGCCCGCGTTGCAACGAGAGGCTAAAGCTCATCGCTCTAATCAAAGATCAAAGCGCTATGCAGAAAATCTGCGCCCACCTCGGCCTGCCAACTGAGCTCAAACCTGTGGCGCCAGCGCGCTCACCTCCGCAATGTGAGTTTGCGGATTGGGAATAGGTTAGTAGCCTCCCTCCCCAAAATTTCCTCAGTTTGTGCAATTAGCCAACCGCGTGGGTGCAGGTTTTCAGCAGAGTTGCGCCCGCTCCCTCGAATTTCAATGTCTTGCAGGCTTGATTCATCAGAAATTTCTGGCAAAATTATCAGTCGAAGCTAGGCTCACATTCTTTTATACTTTGTATTTAACCGGCCAATCACAATAATCTCTGACTTCCGGTTCTTTTCCGAAAAGGATTTTTTATCCTAAGACGAGTGGGTTGAATAGCAACGGTACGGTGATGGAGAGGATGTTGTTTCAGTCGAAGGATCGCCCCCCTTGGAGTCGCATGGTCGAAAATCTATCGGGCATGAGGGGCGGCATAACTTCTCTCTAGATCGTCGTAGGCTTTTTTGCGCAAGTGCGTCAGTCGCTCGTACAGATTTAAGCATTGTTTGGAGCCGCTTCTCATGACTGCCGGATGTAGCGCACCCCGTGTTCATTTCAAGCATCTTTTTGCGTCGTGCCGAAAACTGGCGGTGGCGATTACGGCGGCGCGATGATCGATGAAGCGAAGGCAAAGGTGGAGGAGGCGGTCTGCAACCGCGCTCCTCCCAGGACTGACGGAATGCCGAGATAATACAGCCCTCCGTCTGTGAAGTCCAGGAAGTTGCCTCGCCGAGGACGCGACGGAGCTTTACGTTATCACCTGCCGCGCTTGCGGCGCTGACTTTCATATTCACCGGAGCTGCTATCGGGGTCATGCGTACTGCGACGATTCGTGCCGTGCCGATGGACGAAGGCAGTCGACACGGGCCGCCCGACGCAAGCATCGGAGCTCATCGGAAGGTCGCGAGGATCACCGGGACGCGGAGCGAGATCGGCGCCTTCGCCATCGAGAAAACGTGGCGGATCAAGCTTCCGAAAAGTTGACAGGAGTGGCACACCTCGTAGGCGAAAGCGAGGTGCGAGATGAAAAACGGGCCGATGACGATGCAGCTTACCTCGGAGAACGGGGGATCGTACACGGGGCTGCGGCTTTACGGGTCGGTTCCGACAGCGGTACCTCGGAGGACTGCGATCCGGTTAGCGCAGGGGCTGACGTTCTGGAGCGGGTGGCCGGTCGAGTGTGTGTTGTCTGTGGACAGGGAGGCGGCGTGCTGGTGCGAATGGTGGACCGACCTTTTGGCGGGCATACCCGAGCGTCACCTTGAATTGCGCTATCGCGTTATACGACCCGGATACGGACGGACAGGGCGATGACCGTGCGGGCCGAGCTCGATACGCAAAGCGGCATCTATCGTGTCATTGATGGAAACGACAAGCCGCTGGAAGCGATCAACGCGTTTTTGCGTGCGCTCGATGTCCGTGGTTTGTCGCCGCGCACCGTCCGCGCCTATGCATTCGATCTGGTGGCGGTTTACCGTTGGCTCTCGCGTTCGGATAAACAGCTTAAGGAACTGCGCCAGGCGGATCTTTTAGATTTCGTCGGTCACGAAAAAGAACGCGGCGCGAAGCCGCGTTCCATCAATCGTCGCTTGACCGTATGTCGACTGCTGTTTGAGTTCTGGCATCCAAACGGCCTCGACGCCGACTCGGGGTCGAGCCTTCCCGCATCCTTTTACAAAGGACCCGGGCGGGACCGTCGGCTCGGTCTACACCGGATCAAGAAGAAATGCTCGCTCAAGCTCCAGGTCAAGGTGTCCAGGAAATTGATCGCTCCGCTCGACGCGCAGCAGGTGCGCGGATACCTGTCGAGCCTGCGGCGTTACCGCGATATTGCCATCGTGCATTTGATGCTCTTTTGCGGTCTGAGATCGCGGGAGATCTTGTTGCTAGGACGCCACGACGTCTCTCTTTTGGAAAAAAGAGTGCGTGTCATCGGCAAGGGAAACAGGGAGCGCATCGTCCCGCTTGGAGAGGTCTCTGTCACGTCCATCGAGCAGTATCTGATGCACGAGCGGCCTAGGTCATGCGCCGATGACAATCTGTTTGTCTGTCTGCAAGGTGAGCGCAGGGGCCGCGCCATGACGCCTTCTGGTTTGAGAAGTCTCTTTCGGACACACAGGAAAACGTCAGAGCTCGCGAGCGCAAACCCACATCGATTCCGGCACACCTTCGGCGCTGACATGGCGCGTTCGGGGGTTCGCCTTCCGGTGATCCAGAAGCTCATGGGCCACGAGAATCCTGAGACGACTCTCCAGTACATCAACCTGTCCTTGTCGGACGTGGCGGAGGCTTACCGAGAAGCGGCAAAGAAGATTCAACAGCATTACGGCCTGGATTAACGATGTCACCCAGGAAGGTACATATGCCCAAAGAAGCGAGGGCATACCTACGCGCCAACGCGGGCAAGGGACGAAGAGCCCACGTGATCATGTTTCACCGCTGGATGAATGACAACGACCTGACATTCGGTCACCTTACGCCGGCTCACATCGAACATTTCTGGGAAAAGCAGCGAAACCTCAAATCATCGACCCTGCATACGCGAAGGTGCCACCAGCACAGGTATCTCTACTGGCTATATGAGCGGGGACATCTTCGCTTTGTCGTGGAGCCGTCGCGACTACGCCACATGCGCCGGCCGCTGCCTGAGCCCGCTAGGCGTTTCCTCGATCTCCCCGGACGTAGACGCCACGAGCCGGGGGTCCGCAATCTCCACGACTGGATGACACGCAAACATATCGATCTCGACGAGCTCACCCCGGCTCATCTCGAAGCCTTCTCTCGTCGGCCCATCGATAGGCCAATTTCCAAGACATCCCGTGAAGATCGACTTCGCCGCCTCGAACCCTACGTCTTGTGGCTCTACGAGCAAGGCCTCATGCGCTTTCGGGCCAAACGCAGGGTCCGCAAAGCGTTCGAGCTACCTCAACGCGCGATGGACTACGTCGATACTCTGCGCCCCGTCCGCAAACCCGCGACCTGCACCGGCTACATCGTCGACCTGCGTAACCTTCACGCCTGGCTCTCCGCACACAATCTCTCCGTCGATGATCTCGATCGTCAGGATACCGAACGTTGGCTCACGTCCCTCGCCGATCGAGGACTCGCCCCTATCACGCGCAACTATCGAATCCTCCATGCGCGCAGCTATTTCTGGTGGCTTGTTGAACAGGGTGACTTCGATAAGGACCCCGACGATCTTTTACGCGTCGCGGATCTTCCGAAGATCCCTTCGTACCTACCGCGCCCTTATCCGCCGGACGCCGACCGCCGGTTACAAGAACGTCTCGCAAGAAGCGGCGACACTCTTTGCCGCGCGCTCCTCTTGATGCGACGTACCGGTCTTCGAATCGGGGAGCTCGTGAACCTGGAGCGACGCTGCCTCGAATACGATCACTGCGGCAACACCTTCTTGAAGGTGCCGCTTGGAAAGCTCGACAACGAGCGGCTTGTCCCCCTCGACGAAAAAAGCAAGGCCCTCGCCCAAGACCTCCTGGAACAGAGCACCCAAGGGAACGAATTCCTGATTGAGCAAAACCTCGGCCGGGAAACACTCAAAGCCAAGCTGAGGATAGCGCTAAAGGCAACCGCCGAAGGACTCGACATACCGAGCCCGATTACCACCCATAGACTCAGGCATTCCTATGCCACCGAGCTCCTCAACGCCGGCATGAGCTTCGTCGGCATCATGAAGCTGCTCGGGCATCACAGCTTCAAAATGACCATGCGCTACGCGGCGATCACGCAAGAAACTGTCGTCAAAGACTACTACGCAGCGCTAAAAATATCCGAGGAGACATATGCAATCGAGAACAGACCCTCCACGTCGCAGCATCCAAATCCAGAACAAATGCTTACCGACACGATCAGCTGGCTGAGAAAAAACCACACATCAACCGCCGTCCACAAACACCGAGCCGACGCCATCATCAAACGCATCTATAAAATTCGAGAAGACATCAAGATCATCTCAAATCAAACCTGACCCTCCACATGCCGAAAAATATCCCGAGAAAATTAGCCGGTTAATTTGCCCTGTGAATGATTCGCTGCTTTATATCCCTTATTGATACCGGCGACTGGGGAGCATAATCGCAAGTTCTTATAGCCCTCGAGAGATACGTCTATCCTGAGCCTTAAAAATTATCCACCCATCCACTACCTTCATCCTCGAATGCTTGATAAAAATTCTCTTGAACCCTTCGAGAGGAGGTGTTACTTAACCGAACGGGCGGAAAGGGCATTTTCAAAATCCTATCCTTGCAGGTTAAGAAAACATTGGGAAAAACGAATTCCAAACAGGAGGGTAACATCATGATGTGGAAGATCCATTCGAACAGGGATCAATGTTTTGCCGCTTTTGTCTATCTCGCTATCCTTTTCCCCACCACGGGGTGTGGAGAGCAGGAAGATATCGGGAACGCCCAAGTGGCTCTTAGCCAGGTGCCCCTGGATGTCCAGTGTATCCGGTTGACCGCGACTGGGACCCGAACTGTCGTTCGGACCTATGACGTGAATCCAGGATTCCCAGTAGTTCTAGACATAAGCGGGCTCCCCATCGGGCAAGTCACGTTTATCGGGGAGGCATTCCCAACCCCTTGCTCGGGAGTGAATGATTTGTCTGTTGCCAGCTGGATTGCCGAACCTGTAACGGCGACCGTGAGCGCGGGGTCACCTCCGACCGTGGCGCTGGTCTTACGGCCAAACGGCCGTGCAGCAGTCTGCCTCGATTTCGAAGGAGACACGGCTATGCTGCCCCGACTCACCAGTATCACGCTTGATCCAGAGGACTCTACCGGCACTACGACCAACGCGCCGGGCGCGTGGTCCACAAACCTCGCCGATCCTCTCTCGCAGATCCTTGTGCTCTCAAAAGGGCAGCGCATGAACCAGGGCGCCGGAACGGGTTGGGCCGGGGAGATCTCTGTCCCGCTAAGCCCAGGGGTCAATACCTTCACGTTGATCGGAAACGGAATCTTTCCAGGCAATCTTTACTATGGCGCCGTGCTGTTTTTTGATAGCGTGGCCACTCCGCCGCAGATCGCCGTCTTCAATTCCAACGGAAGCACTGGAGCGTTCTCTGTTCAGCCTAAGGGAACAACTATCATGGGAGGAGCGAATGGCGGTCTTTTCTTTGATGTAGCACCAGGAAACTCGTCCTACCCGTACGAGTATAAGGTTGGAGACGTAATAGTAAGTCGGGGGAAAATCGAGGTCCTGAGCTTCAGCATCAATTCGACAAGCACAAGCATCGACATGATGTCAGCCTACGTAATCGCTCCTAATGGACAACCAGACACCGTAGGAAATCTGACGCTGAAGGTAACGCCGGTCTGCCCATAGTGTGACGACACGCAAGGTGGAATAAAAAAAAGGGGGG
>JAZDLX010000104.1:0-8397 GCA_043801585.1 bacterium
CAGAAGGTTTGACGAATTCGCGCCCATTTGGCGTTGAACAGCGAATGGATCACCCGCCTCTGGCGGGTTTTTTATTGGTCGAAAGGTCTGAACATGATGCAGGAACGTGAGCAGTTGCGTGAGCTGCTTCGTCAACTCGAAATCATGGAAGCGAAGACAAACGCACGGTTCGTGCGTGACCTCGCCTCTTTGCACGGAACCGTACCGATTGTTGAACCGGTCGGCGATACCGCGTGGATTCTTCATGACAACGGACCGGGTGGGCCGTTCCGTGGATTGCTGGGAGACGCCAACCTCGAAAAGCTCGGAGTGGAAGTAACCTCCCGGATGCTGAAACGGCTATTTGAACTCGACGGCGCGCAGATACTGATCAATCCGGATGTCAACGGCTCCCTGGCGGCGTATGCCTTCGCCGAAGGGTGGACTGTCGGCGAAATCCATCTCGCCTACCTCTACGACCTTCACGAAAATCCACCGCTGCCGTCATTGCCGGAGGGCGTCGAGATTGTCCGGGAGGTGGATGTGGACGAAGGCGAAATGCTGGCGGCGGCGGCGCGATGCCACCTCGGGCTCGAGCAAGCTGCCCGGGCGGAAGATCTGAGGATCGGGCAGGCGTTTGCGATGAATCCGGAGATCCACACCTTTGTTGCGCTTGTTGAGGGAAAGATTGCCGGAGCGGCAGCGGTGCACGGTGAGGGAGAAATTGCATCTCTCCGAGGCGCCTGCACCGCCCCATCCTTTCGTCGCCAAGGTGTGCAGCAGGCGTTGATCCTGGCGCGGCTCGGATGGGCGCTTGACAATGGGTATCGTTACGCGTTTATCGGAAGTCCACTCGGTGGGGCGACGTCGCGCAACGCGGAACGGCTCGATTTCATGTTCGCCGGCACGCGCATTTTCCTGGAGAAAAGACGGGAGCAGAATGGTGTCCAACCATGATCTTCCACCCCTCCGCTGCACGGAACGGTTTCTTCTGTGGGTTTTGGTTCACACGTGTGAAGAAACCCGACCCTGAAGGGCCAGGCCACCCAGACACCCAGAGGATCAGCAAGCTTCCATGGTTTTGATATTATGGGGTTTATCTAAATCGATCAAACTGGCACAGTCGTTGCTGATTCTTCTCGTACGTGGCGGGAGAGGTGTCGCGTGAAGAGGAGGAAACGATGGAACGGTCACTGAACATGCAACGATTGATCGCGACGACACTCGCCGTGTTTACCTGGTGGGTGTTGCTGGCGCTTATTACGATACCCTGCCATTGATCTGTCGTTCATGGAAAAACGCGAGAAATTTCGCTGAGCCGCAGGCAAGAGCAACAAGGAGCGAATGATGAAGGGGTGGAGACGGAGTTTGGTCATGCTGGTTGTCGTGGCGACACTGCTGCCGACATTGGCGATGGCCCGAAAGAGCCAGGAAGACTACGAGTGGAAGACCTGGCGGACCCGCCGGAGTCATGCCGGTTTCAATGGTTTTGGGGGTTTCTTCTTCAGCGGTCAGGTATACGAGTCAGATGCTTTTTCGACACTGGCGACACGCATGGGCGTCAGCGGCATAAAGGACAACCTGACAGGATTCGGCGGCTGGGGAATGGCTCATCTCGGCAACGGCTGGCGGATCGGCGGTCTCGGGTATGGGTACATGACCAAGGGCACGGGCGTTTTCACCGATCCGGAGACCGGCGACCGTTACAACCGTCGTCTCCAACTCGACGTCGGCGGCGGTGGGTTCATGATTGAGTATTCGCCGTGGATGATCGGACCGGTGAATTTCGGTGTCGGTTCGCTGCTGGGATGGGGCGGAGCGGTGCTGACCATGCATCAGGACTCCGGTGCGTTCACTTGGGCGGATCTTGGAGATCAGTACGTGAATTCGGCAAGCACAGGAGAGAACATTTCAACGGAAATCCTGCAGAATTTCATGCTCGCCGAACCCTATGTGACAGCTCGTGTGCATCTCCTTGACTGGATGGCTTTCACCGCCACAGTCGGGTACCATTTCGATTCGCTACAATCCTCGAACTGGCAGTTTGCGAATAACGACCTTTCAGGACAGGGACCCGACCTGAATATGAATCAGCTTTTCTTCCGTGCGGGCCTTGTGTTTGGCGGGTGATGAGTGACGTTTTCAGTGACGCGAGATCGCGTATACGCGTCCGGTTTCCCGTCAGCTGCGGGGACCGGGCGTTGTTGTCTCAGCGCAGGACGGAACCGTACACGAGGTGAACCAGCAGGCGACCGACCTGCTCCAACGATTCAGGACTGCACGCGGCGGGGACATCCTGGATGGTGTGCCAATAGGCATAGTCGAAGTCGATCAGATCGACCATTGGGATCCCGGCCTTGAGCAGCGGTACGTGATCGTCATAGACCGCTTGTCCAAGGCTCGGGTCAAATGCCCAGGCATCCACCTCCGCTGCAAGATTGAAAATCAGGTCGACCCACTGTGCAGCGTAGGCGGCGCTGAAATACTCCTTCTGAATGTGCAAATCGGAATCACCGATCATATCGAGGAGCACTCCTCCACGAGGGGCGGGTCCGGCATAGTTGAGAGCGTAATACTGGCTCCCCAAGGCCCAGCTTGCATCGCTACCGCTGATCCCGGTGTCCTCGAGGTCAAAGAGAACCAACTCCACGGTGATCGGGGGCGGTTGTTTGGAAAAGAGTCGGGCCATTTCGAGTAGTACCGCCACGCCGGAGGCACCATCATTCGCGCCGGGGACGGGAGTCATGTGGTTCGCAGGGTTCGGATCCTCGTCCGCCCATGGACGGGTATCGTAATGCGCGCAGAGCAGCAGAGTCGGATCGCCAGTGCCGAAACGGGCGATCACATTTTCGCCCTGGACCTGCCGGGCCGGTGAAGTAAAGTCCGGCTGTTCAAAGAGAGTTGCCGGGAATTTCTGCACCCGAACCGCCGCGCCCGCTTTGCGAAACCAGTCGATGTACATCTCAACAGCCTTTGCGTGGGCATCCGATTCGGCGACACGAGGGCCGAGGGCGACCTGGCGATAGAGAAAGGTGAAGGCGGAATTTCCATCGAATTCGGGCGCCTGCTGTGCCTGCAGCGGCGTCCCCAGCAACAGCAGCAGGAAGGCGGCAAGGCATCCCGCAAGAAACCTGCTGACCCCGAATAATGTCAATCGTCGCGCCAAAAGATACCTTTCAACCCCTGCCGTGCCTGGCCATGATTTCACGCCAGGCAGGCTCGTCCAGTTCTTCGCACTCGTCAATCAGCATCACCGGGATTCCATCGTCGATGCGATAACGGCGACGGGTCTGCGGGTCCGTGCTGACAAGAGTTTCGCCATCCTCGACAAGAGGTGCGTGGCTGACCGGGCAAACGAGTAGTTCCATCAGTCGGGGGTCGAGTGCCATCGCTCAATCCTCCAGGTTGGGCGGAGTGCCCTTTTCACGAAGGTAACCTGCTAGCCAGCGCATCCTTCGCACAGATGTTTCCATTCCGAGGGAAACGAGCAGCTCGAAGAGGCCGGGTCCAACACCCTGGCCGGAAACAGCAAGTCGGATGGGATGGATCAGAAGGCCCGGGTTGACACCCTTTTCTTCGGCCAGTTGCCGCAGGGCGACTTCGATCGTTTCCGTGCCAGCCGGTTCAAGGTGCTCGAATCGTGCAGCAAGTTCGTCGATCAATCCGGGAATCCGGGAATCCTTCAGACGTTTTTTCGCCGCCTGAACATCGACGATTGTCGTCGGATCCCTGAAGAAATAAAACCCATAGTCGAGAATATCCACCGGGAACCGTGCACGACTCTTCAGCATGGCGATGGCGGTGGGGAGCATGGAGCGCGATGACTCGGGCAGAGCGCCGTTTGCCACCCGCTTTTCAAACTCATTCTGGAGGAGAGACTGGATCTCGTCGTCCGGTTTCCGTGAAAGGAATTCCCCGTTCACCCACTCAAGTTTCTGCTCGTCGAATACCGCCGATTTCGGATTGATTCCCGAGACGTCGAACGCTTCGATCAACTCGTCCAGCGTCAAATTTTCCCGTTCGTCCTTGGGGTTCCAACCGAGCATGGCGAGGAAGCTGACCACCGCTTCGGGGAGATATCCGCGAGCCCGGTACTCGCTGATCGCGGTGGCGCCGTGACGTTTGGAGAGACGTTTTTTGTCAGGTCCAAGAATCAAGGGGACGTGCGCAAACTGCGGAGGCTCCCAATGCAGCGCATTGTCAATCATGATCTGCTTCGGGGTGTTCGTGATGTGGTCATCTCCGCGCAACACGTAAGTTATTCCCATGTCATGATCGTCGACGACGACCGCCATCATGTACGTGGGAGTGCCGTCCGTCCGTTGGATGATGAAATCCTCCACGGAGAAGTTGGGAGTGACGACTTCGCCGTGAACACCGTCGATGTAACGGGTATCCCCATCCGGAACCCTGAGGCGGACAGCGAAAGGCTCGCCGGTTTCGGCACGGCGCTGTGATTCGTCGGGGTCCATGTCGCGGTACGGACTGCGGAAAGCGTTGTCATCTCCCGCCTCCATGGCCTTTTGTTTCAGCTCTTTTGCTTCTTCAACCAGAAGGAAGCAGCGGAAGGCCGTACCGTCTTCGACCATTTTCCGGACAGCCGCTTTGTGGATTTCAATGCGCGTGGATTGGTGAATGGGTTCCTCGTCCGCTTGCAGGCCAAGCCAGGCCAGGGAGTTGATAATCTCCTGTTCGTATTCGGACCTGGAGCGTTCTTTGTCAGTATCTTCGATGCGGAGCAGGAAATGGCCACCTTGTTTCCTGGCCAGGAGGTAGTTGAAGATCGCGGTACGTGCGCCGCCGATGTGCAGAGACCCCGTGGGGCTGGGAGCGAAACGGACTCGAAGTGTGCCACTCATGCTTTTTTCCCGTTGCGATGAAAGGGCGCGCCGGCCCCGGTTTCGCAAGGAAAATAAGGGTACGAAGCCGCTGGTGCCAGCATCGTGATTGTATTCCGGGCGCGGATGTGGGACGAAAGGACGGCCGGAAAGGGGTTTGCGCGGAGCATTGCCGAACGAGAGATCGGCGTGGCGCAAGCCGATCGTGGAGCAACGGGCTGCAAAATTCCGGACGCAGGTGCCTACATTCTGAAGGCGAAACGCATCCGCCCCGTGCACGCTGATCATGACATCAAGGGGGAAACGATGAGAAAACTCTACAGTCTTTCCAGCGCCCTGATCATGTTCATCTCCGTCCTCAATATCGCGTTGATCGGGAGATTCTTCACCAGCCTTTCCCTTCCGTCGCTCTGGTTTATCGGTACAAACTTCATGGGAATACTGCTCGGGTTGATGAACTTCGTTCGAATTCGTGTGAATCGCCGTGACTGGTTCATCACAACAAAGACCATCGCCTCCAACTCCGTCTGCCTCGTTTTTTACGTTCTGCTGGCGCTTCAGCTCAGCTCAAACCGTTCGTGGACAGCTGTCGCCGTTGTCGCCCTGATGCTCGTTGCATCCATCTTCTGGAAACCTGTGGAGGAGAGCAAGGAATGACTCCGGGACGTGTGTTCCTTCTGATCACAGCCGGTTGGTTGCTTCTCGCCGTGATTTTTATCGCCGGGTTTGGAGGGTGGCGCAATACCTGGGGGGCGACAGAACAGGAAGTTACAATGCCGCTTCCGGGTGACTCGCTGATCGCTCACCCCTTCGTGCGAACGACACGTGCGATCACGATCAGCGCGCCACGGGAGTCTGTCTGGCCGTGGATCGTACAGATGGGACAGCGCCGGGGGGGATTCTATACGCATACCGCCTTCGAGAACATGATGGGGTTGAAAATGCGGAATGCGTGGAGGATTGTCCCCGAGTGGCAGATTCGAGAGGTGGGCGATCCCCTTTACCTCGCCCCGGGCACCGTGGCGATGATGACAGTCACCTCCCTGATACCGGACAGCGCCATGGTGGTTGTCTCGGCTGACCGTGAAACAGGAAAACGTGTGGTTTCCGGGACGGACGTAAACTGGCGTCTCGTATGGGCGTTCACGCTCCATCCGGGACCTCATCCGGGCACCACACGGCTGGTGGTTCGGGAAACGATCCAAGCGTTTTGGGGAAGCGGAGCATGGGGAAATCTCGTCGGTGCCGCGGCATGGGTGATGGAATCGGGTACGCTGAGGGGGATTAAAATACGAGCGGAGCTGCTCGGTGCGCCGTTTGTTGACAACTAGATGATGGGTCAACGTTGCTGGCCAGTTATTATAGAAAACCCACATATCATCAATGATAAAGCCAAAATCCGTGGCGTTAAAGACCGACCTTGAGAGGCGCCTGACCGCCACCGAGTGGGGTCAGATGGTGAGGTCGTGGAGTAGATTTCTGAATTCGGCAAGCATCATCGCGGTTGCTCCCCAAACCTTCCTGCCGCCGAGTATGAAAAAGGGTGCGGTACTTTCCCTTCCTTCAAAAACCCTCATTTCCATGTGTTGATTCGAGGGGTTCGCCAGTTCGTCGAGTCCTGCCGCAAGCACAGCCTGGACCTCTCTGGGCTGGAGGCGGAAATCGGGTGTTCCATCATGCACGGCGATAATCGGCGTGGCGGTGTATCCGCTGACGGGAATCGGCAACGGGGTCAGCGTTCCGAGCACCGTCAACCTGTCTGGTGAAAGCCCGATCTCTTCCTGTGCTTCCCGAAGCGCGCCGGTTTCCACCGATTCACCCGGTTCCAGCCGTCCGCCCGGAAGGCTGATCTGACCGCCATGGGGATACCCATCATCGACTCGATGAATCAGCGGGAAATACCAGGAGCCGTTGTCCGGGTAGAGTGCGACAATCACCCCGGCGGGCGTCAATTCGTGTGGCGGCTCGGGAGGGCGTGCGCTGGGCGCCATGACGAATTGAGCGTCACGTCCCGGGAGGCCATCGACAAGAGCAGCGCGGAGTACCTCGGTGAATTCCTGTGTGGTTGGAAAAGAAACGGGCATCATGGTCGACTTTCTGAATTCTGGATAAAGGTAGGGGTGGAGCTTCATCACGCGGGCGAACGTTCCGGCGATTGCGAGAGACACGGCCTGTAGAATGAGCCGATGAATCCGAAAGTCCATGAAGGTGAAATCACACGAACTTAAGAGTCTGTCGTTTGTGTGATGCTTTTAGCCAGTGCTATGATTCGCATTGTGAGAAACATGGTTGTCAAGGTCTCATTGGCCGTCATTACATTCGTTGCCACATGTTCATTCGCCTTTTCCATTCCCGCAAACGCAGAGAATTCCGAGGTCGAGAACGCCGAAATCGAACGGGTGATCAATGCATCCATTGGTTGGGCACTCGACAAGAACCTCGATCTCCTCTACTGCAGCATGGCGCAGGACAGCGCATTTTTCATCTTCCATCCGAACGACAACACCATTGTTGGATTCGATGCATTCAAACACCTGGCAGAGACCGTCTTCATGAATCCCGCGTTTAAAGCAACGGATTTCGCGGTGCGGGAGCTGCGGATCAACCGTTCTCAAAGGGGAGATGTCGCGTGGTTCTCCGCGCTCCTCGACGATCACGGTGAGTGGAACGGCGAACCCACCGGATGGGACAACTGTCGTTGGACAGGAGTGTTGGAGAAGCGAGACGGCAATTGGGTGATTGCGCAGATGCACTTTTCGTTTGAAACAGAATAGGGGTGTGTGCAAACCGCCCGGACGCATCGCGCCCGGGCGGTTTGCACATAGTTGTTGCCGCAGGAGTACTTAATCCTTCACGACCTTTTTCGCCCACTCCGCGAGGTTATCCACGATCTGGTCATCACTTCATGGTTCAGGCTTTGCGGTCAATCTGTGTAAATTCACTGAACTTTCGCAGGAATTGACGGAAGTATTCGCGGATGGACTCCTCCGCGCGTTCATGGCGGGAGATGTCCTTCTGTCCGACCATGTCGTTTCGCGCGTCCATCGGGTTCCGTGGAGGTGCGGTGGTGAGCAGGTAATTCTTTGTATGAACGGGGTCCGGTTTCATCTTGAACCTCGCCTGTTGCGTCTGGCCTGGGTGCACTCCCCCTGTTCTTTTTATCGGTTATTCGGTTAAAAAGCTGAAGAAATCCGCAATCGTTCGGAATTCACCTACTTAGCCAGCCAGAAAAAGAGACCTGCACTGAAAAATCCAGGTGGTAAAAGGTACGTAATGTTTCACCACACTCCTTTTGGAACTTCTGCACCCTGCTCCCAGAAATGCACACTCGACCACCGCCAATCCTCCGGCGCTTCAACGAGTCCACGCCGAACCGGATTCCCGTGCATGTACTCGATTGTATTCCTTATCTGCGCCGGATCGGAGATGTTCCGATCAAAACCGCCGCCAGCCTGCCAGAACCGCCGGGTGATTTTTTCTCCTTTCCGCACTTCGAGATTCTGCACAATATCTGGGAACTGCGTCATCAGCATTTTCAATGCCCTGTGAGCAAAAGGCTGTTTCATTGCACGAAGCACAT
>JAZDLX010000121.1:0-3333 GCA_043801585.1 bacterium
AAAGGCGATGTGGCAGGTCAATGAGTTCATCCAGCCAGAGCATGACGAGAACGATGATAAAGCCTATGATCTCAAGGAGTTGAAGATAGCGACCGAGCTGACGATGAGTGATCTGAACGCTCATGGTCACACCCCCTTTCAGTTCAAGTTTACGAAAATTTTCACAAACTTTCCAGAGGGAGGAGAGCAGTGGCAAGCTGTTCGAGGGAATGCGTTTCAATCGAAGCGAGAAGGCAGAAAAAGCGGTGACAAAGAGATAGGCATTCAACAGGATACAAGTGCTCCTCCGGGCGATGCCCGGAGGAGCACTTGTCAAGAACTGGAGTGAAATGAAGTTTCTATCGCACCAGTGTCACCCGCCGTGTCTGTTCCAGTTTTCCCGGCACAGTGGCGCGGAGCAGATAGACCCCACTGGCGAGGTTGGTGCCGTCGAAAACGAAATGCCTCCACCCCGCCTCCTGCACTCCATCCAAAAGCAACGCCACCCGTTGACCCAGCAGGTTGAACACTTCGAGTTTCAGATGTGCCTTTTCCGGGAGTGCAATGACCGCGGTCAGCGTCGGATTGAAGGGGTTGGGGTAGGTGGAAGCAATTTCATAGCGATCCGGCAGTGAAGAGAGGCGACTCGCCGGAGCGTCGAGCATGTAGTCAGGCCAGATATAGGTAAAGGTGAAGTCTTTCGATGAATAGCGGCTTTGATCCGCGGAAGTTGCTTTCACTCTCCAATGGACCGTCACCGGTGAACCATTACCATAGATGAAGCTGATCCCTGATGCCTGTACTGACCTTGTGGTGTCACCGCCGTTCATGCCGAGATAGTCTTTCTGTCCGGTGTCCTCGCGAGTCAATTCGACCTGATAGTCCACCAATCCTGCGGTCGGACCCCCTTTCGCATCATTCCAGACAAACCTGAATGCATGCACTTCGTTTCCGTCGAGAGTGTCTTTGTCAACCGGGGACACAAGCCCGAACGCTTTCGGTGGGATCGGATCGTAATAAATGATTTCGGAATCCCAGGAATTCACCCTACGATTTGAATCCAGATCATGCGCAGCGACCACCCACCAAGTATAGTTGACACCTTTTAACAGGCCAAGTGCATCGTATAAAGTCTGCACCTTGATACTGGTCGCATCGGTGCTATAAGTCTGATCCACCCCGGCCAGGGTTACCTCGTAATGGCAGGAATCATCATAGAAGAACGGATAGCTCCTGTCCCAACTGAGCACAGTATTTCCATCGGTCGTCCGCAGGTCCATAACAGGATCGATTCCCGGGTAATCAAACGGATACGGCGGCAGAGCCGCCCGATAGGCATTCCTTGCAACATCCCTCAGGTATTCATCGTTGCCGTCTATGACACCCTGACATGCATCCAGAAAATAAGTGAAATGAAAAAGCATCGTCTGCCGAGCAGTATAGAGATCATATTCCCACTGCTCAGAAACATTGATATCCTGCAGAAGCCCGACACCTGTTTGCATTGCGTGTTCTTTTACCCACCAGCGGTTTGAATATTTGATCGAGTCCAGCAAATCCGGAACGTTCGCATATCGAGCGAATTCATACGATCCCGGAAATCGAACCATGTTCCAATAGGGAAATTGATCCAGAAGATTGCTTTCCCCCTGGTGCATCAGTTCCGCGCTGTTTCCATCAACCTGCACAAACCACCAATACCTCGAGATACAACCGGAAGGACAATCTCCCCAGGCGTTTATGAAAGCGAAATAATACCCGTCCGAACGAATCTTCAGCATAATATCACTGCCATCACCACCGTAGCCTGACGCTTCTGAATAGATAACGTGAGGACCATTTTTGTAGAGTTCAGCAAGCCGATCCATTCTTGCGGGTTGTGAAAAGAGGAGATCGACCCATGGCCAGTCATCATGAGGAATTGTCCTGACTCCCGAGATCCCGTATTCCATTGAAAGGGAATCGAGATAAGGGTAGCCGGTCATCGTCTCGCCAGCATACCAGGTGTCCCGAAAATCGTCGGGATTTACCTTCACGGTGACACTGTAGGTGTATCGCTTCGGAAATGCGTGGATAGCAGCCAGCGTATCGTCCACTGAACACGCTAGTGTCAGGACGGCATCAATTTCCCGATAGAGAGTCGAATCAAGATGGATTGTGTCCTGATGACGCAGCGTCAGCTCGGTTACGTCGTAGTCGTGGTTGCGTTCGGGAACGTCACCGTTGGACAGACCGGGCAGCAGAAGCAAAACCAGAGAGAAAAGGAAGAACTCGCGGGTGCGTTTCATAGTGTCCCCCTGCACAATTCATAGGTGGCTATAATGTACAAATACCTTCCGGTTTGGGAAAGGGTTTTGTCAATGGAATCTTTTAAAATCAATCGGTATTGATCGAGACGAGTATTATTCCCGTATAATCAGTGTTCCGCTTTTCCCTTCGGCGGCGTCCGCAACGTGATCGAGGTCAGTGATGATCACACGTTCGCCGCCATTCTCGAGAAAGTCAACAGCCGCCTCGATCTTCGGACCCATACTTCCCGGGGGAAAATGGCCAATCTCGAGGTAATGCCTGGCCTCGGCCACGGTGATCCTGTCGAGCGGTTTCTCGTCGGCACGCCCGTAATTGAGCGCCACTTTTTCGACAGCGGTCAGAATGATTAATTCCTCGGCTCCGATGTCGTTGCCGAGAATCGCAGAGGCTCGATCCTTGTCAATAACAGCATCCACACCTTCCAGATGATCCTTTTCATCGTAATAGGCCGGCACCCCGCCCCCACCCGCCGCAATCACCACATAGCTGTTGTCGATCAGAAATCGGATGGCCTCGGCGTTGACCACCTTCTTGGGGAGTGGACTGCCGACAACGCGACGGAATCCTTCGCGTCCCTTGTCCTTTTTCACCGTCCAGCCACGGTCCCGCGCAAGACGGTAGGCTTCGTATTCCGGATAGGTCGGTCCGACGAATTTCGACGGATTGGCAAGAGAGGGGTCGTCCTTGTCGACAAGCACCTGGGTTACTACAGAGATCACCGGCTTGGTAATCTTCTCGTCGTGCAGACGGTTCTGCAGCGACTGCTCGATCATATACCCCATCCATCCCTCGGTTGACGCCACGAGCACACCGAGGGGCTGTTCAGGAGCGAGTCCACGGGCGGCTTCGACACGGATCATCTCGTACCCGACCTGGGGACCATTCCCGTGTGTCACAACGACCTCATACCCGGCGCGGATCAACGCGACAATCCCGCCAAGACTCTTGCGTGTCTGCGCGAACTGGGTATGAATATCTTCGCGCTGGTCGGGATTGGAAATGGCGTTTCCCCCCAGCGCAACAACGGCGACTTTTCGATCTTTT
>JAZDLX010000129.1:0-2495 GCA_043801585.1 bacterium
AAGGGTAAGTACGATGACCTCTCCGAGAATCTGCCAGCGCACCTGTGTTCGAGTCCCGCCAAAAGCTCTTCGCAAACCCAATTCCTCGACACGGCTGATCACCGCCTGCCAGAACACACCGACCATTCCGAGGACAACCATGATCAGGAGAAAGGCCGCGATGATCGTTACGATGACGATGGGAATCAATGCCAGCCGCATCGAGGAGGTCCGCATGTTTTCCAGTGAATTTACCGTAATCGACCAATCCGGAGCCAGCGCCTGCATTCTCTTCAGCAGATCATGCTCAAATTCCGCAGACATTCCCGGCGTCGTATGAACGACCAATGCCGCGAGGGGCTTGACGTACTCCTGGCGCGGGACGGTACGCTGATAAAGGAAAAACATCGGATGGCGACCGGCCAGTTCACCGTGAGGCCGAAATCCTTCAATCACTCCTACGACTCGTTTTGTGCCCTTCTCATCAACGATTTTGCCAAGCGGCTCCTCGTCACCGAACAACTCTTTCGCCGTTTGTCGCGTAATAATGACTGGTCTCCAGTCGAGGGACTCGTCGGAGGCTTCAAACCAGCGTCCATTCTCGACGGAAATGTCGAACACATCCTTCAGGCCAACGTCCGCATACGCGAACTCACAACTGAGCTTGCGACCATTGTATTCGAGATCGGTGTAGCTGTAGGCAACTCCATAGACGGGCGGATCCATCGTTCCCACCGCAAGCACACCCGGCATCGCCTTTGCTTCGCGGATCATGCGAACGCCACGTTCGAGCATGTTGCGAGCCTGCTCTTTGTCCGCCTCTTCTCCACGCATCCAGTCCAGGTACACCACGTACCGGTCGTGATAGTCGAAACCGGTCGGGAGATTCCACCGTTGAATGCTGCCCATCACCAGGTAGACGACCGCGAAGAGCACGATGAACGAGAGCGCAACCTCCACGAGAAGCATCCCGTTGACACGGCGGCGGACCCAGAACAATCTCCACAAATGGCGAATCACAGGACACCTCCTTTCAAGGCATCGACAGGATGCATCCGCGACATCCTCCAGGCGGGAAGAACTCCAGACAACAATCCAAAAACAAATACGGCGAGAACACCCACCAGGAGCACGCGGTAGTTTACGCTGAACGTCCCATAAGGGATCAGTCCCGCGTTGACGACGAAATCGAGGAGCAGGTATGCAAATGCAAGCCCAAGAATTCCGCCCACAATTGTCAGCAGGATATTTTCCTCGAGAAACTGACCAACGAGCGTCAACGAGGATGCGCCAAAGGCTTTACGCACCCCGATCTCTCCGGCGCGTTCGAGGATGCGGCTGGTGTTTAAATTCACCAGATTGACTGCCGGGAGAATCATGAACATGACCGCAAGTCCGGCGAACAACAGGTTCAGCCACCCGGTCATGCTTTCAGTCGATTTTCCCAGACTCAGAATTGTCCTGGCAAACATGTCGACGACCGTCTCTGGCCTAGTGATGATCGTCGCATAGTCCGGATGCGCCACCGTGTATTCGTTCAATCGTCGGGCGAATTCCTCCCGAATCAGCGGGATATCAGCCTTCGTCTTTGCCCGAATTGTCGCTTCCCACATACCGACCACTTCACGCGGTTGGTCGTAGTCGGTAAGCAACATGTACGGCAGATAAACCTCGGAAAACGTTGTGAAGATGCGAAGGATAGGGACGTTTTCGACAACGCCAATAATGCGGATGCGTTTTTCACCGATCTCCACCGTTTTGCCAACGGCGGGTTCATCTCCGAAATACTTCTCACGAACCGCCTCATTGATCACAGCCACAGGACTCGCGGAAGCGAACTCGTCCTGGGTGAAAGGCCGCCCTTCGAGAAAGTTGAACTGCATCACCTGCCAGAACGCCGCATCCATGTACTTGACGAACAGATCCGCACGGCGATTGTCGAAAAAGACCTGAGCTTTCCACACAACCTTATGTATGGAATACTGCTCTACTCCGGGGAGACCGGGAAGCAGCTCTTTCGCCATATGAAAACTGGGTCCGCCCGTGGTGATGCCGCCATTCTCGCGATCATATTGCGCGGTCACCCGGTAAAGCCCGACCGTGCGGTCACCGTGAACATCCGGTGGCGAACTGATGAAAACGTAGTCGAAGATCGCGGTGATAGCGAGCAGCACTCCCAGCGTGAAAGTGACCGCGAACAGGCTGACGAACGTGAAAAACTTTCGCCTCAGCAGCACCGCCAATGTCGTCTTCAAGTAATTCAGCAACATGGCAGCCTCCTTAATGGATTTGACGTCCGTCGAATAGATGCACCACGCGCATCGTCCGCTTCGCCAAGTCTCGGTCGTGGGTGACCATTACGATCGTCGTCCCGGATGCGTTCAGATCATGAAGAATCTTCATGATCTCGTCGCCCATGGTGCTGTCGAGGTTTCCTGTCGGCTCATCCGCCAGCAAAATTTTCGGCTGGCCAACGATCGCCCGTGCGATCGCCACACGCTGTTGTTGACCACCGG
>JAZDLX010000143.1:0-2702 GCA_043801585.1 bacterium
TGAAGTTTCATACCCGGGTTCTCCGGGTTCATTTGCAGGTCAAAGGCAGTGGTCTTTACAGCTTTCTGTTCCTCAGTGGTGAGTCTGGCAAGGCTGTTGGTGAAGGTGTCGGCAATACGGAATTCCATCATGTTATGAATAAGTGCTTTCTTCGAACGCCTTCCTGATTCTAGCCACGCATCGGTCGGGATACCTTGCAAGCTGACATTCCCAGATGCGTATCACTTTCCATCCTTCTTGCCGCAGGCGGCGGGTAGTCTTACGGTCCCTCCCTTGATTCCCTTCCATCTTCTCACGCCACACCTCCGCGTTCGTCCTTGGCGTGACGTTTCTGCCACAGTCGTGGCCGTGCCAAAAGCAACCGTCAACGAAAACGGCGACCTTCGTCTTCGGCCAGGCGAAATCCGGGCGACCGGGAAGCGATTGATGCCTGCGCCAACCGGTCAGGCCCGCCTCCCGCAGCAAGAACGCAAGGCGCTTCTCCGTCGTCAGGTTCCCGGTGCTACGCACGCGGGACATGAGCTGGCCACGGCGTAGCCCGCCAAACGTCGTGCGCTCCTCCTGCGCGTTACCCGGCCAGCGGCTCATCCTTCTGCGCCATCCTTTCGGTGACCGCGTCCCTTTATGGCAGCCAAGGCTTTCTTGGCGGCTAATTTCGCGTACAACGGCGGAACGGCGTTTCCGATCAGCTCGCACACGGCGTCCATCTGGTCGGTCACAAAGCGATAGTTCTCCGGAAACGTCTGAAGTAGTGCCGCTTCCCGGACGGAGATGGTGTATCGGCGTTTGTCCGGGTGCCCAAATCTCCCCTTGCACGGGGTCGTGCATCCACCCGTGATGGTGGGTGACGCTTGGTCCCACACCATCCTGCCGTACACGTTCGTGAAGCCGTCGTATCCGTTCCGATGGCACTGGGGTCGCACCGACTCTTCAACCTTCAGCCATGTCTGTCCGGGTTCCGCCGCTTTGAGGCGCTCTTTGGTTTGCGGCTGAAGGTCTCGCACCACGTGCCAGTTGTGCGACCGCGGACCGCCGTTTCCGAGCGCGGTCTTCAGCGTGACCGGCGCTCCCATGTGGCCTATGGTTTCTCTCACTGTCGTCCACGGGTTCAGGCCGGAACCGTGCTTCGGTGATCGAGCGTGTGACGGCTGAGGGAAGGCGACGGCAAAACCGCGCCCGGCCAGGAGGACCAGGCGTCGCCGGGATTGCGGAATCCCAAAATTCGCCATTTGCTCGACGCGCCATTCGTCTTGGTATCCAAGCCGCCGCAGGACTGTCAGAAACTCTTCGAAGACGGGCTTCCCCCGATCAACGAGGCCGGGAACGTTCTCCATTATGATCGCCTCGGGTCGAATCACCTCGATGAGTTCGGCCATCACGAGAAGAAGCTCGTTGCGTGGGTCTACCCGCTTGTTCTTGGCCGTCAGGGAACAGAACCCTTGGCAGGGCGCGCATCCGGCCAAGAGGGAGATGTGCTTGCTACCGGCGGCCCGTAGGAGTTCCTTGGCGGCCACGTCGCGGATGTCTTTCTCAATCAATTGGGTGCGGCGGTTGTTCCATCTGTATGTCTGTGCAGAGATGGGGTCGATCTCTACCGCTGCTGCGACATGGAATCCTGCGTCACGCAGGCCCCTGGTAAGGCCGCCGCATCCCGCAAACAGGTCTATTGCGATAGGCCTTCCCTTCATCTCTTCTTCCCTCTGCTCACTTTTCGCGCGTGCTTCTTCTTGCCCGCTGTGCGCTTCCGATGACCGGTCGGTGTAGAGGCTTTGGAATCGTCGGCTGCCAAATCCTTCATTCTTGGATCGTCTGCCGGAGCACGTCCCTTCACGATGTCGAGGAACTCTTGGTGCATGGTCTCTGCTGCCAGCAACAGATTTCCCCACGGACGAATATCGAATACGCCGGATGTCTGATGGGTTTGTGCATGCGTCTGGTCGTCCGGTCGTATGCGGTCAGCTATCAACAGGCCTCGTATCGTGGTCCTCTTATGCTCCTCGGCGGTAACTTCATCCTGAAGCTTCTGTCGGAGGAATAGAACGTAGTTACGAAGTTGATCGAATTCCTTTCGTCCCACGAGATCCCCCGGTCGCTTTGTCTCAACGACATGAACTGTCTTGTATCGGTCACCGAGGCACAGGAAATCGAGACGACGCGATCCATCCTGCGTGCCGGACTTCGACAGCTTGAACTTGTCTACGATGAGAGTGTCGAGCGCCTTCTCATGAACGAGCGTTGTCCACTTCGGATCAATAAGCCATGGATGATTTCGGAGGTAGTCCTGCATGTCGGGCTTCTCGGGTACCTTGGCATCTATCATCTGTTTGAATTTGCGGATGATCTCGACGCGACCCTTGACGAGGTGTGCCGTGTTCACCGCCTCGATGATGTCCCACTCGGATAAAACCTCCAAGAACTGAGCGAGATCGTCAGTGGAAGCGGCATTCAATCGTCGTATGGCGTCGAGGAAACTGCGGTTCGTCAGCGCGTTGTAGGCAAACTCGACCAGTTCGTCGGCGATGTCCTTGCCTTCCCTGTCCTTGTCCAGTTGCGGAATGGCACAGATTCGGTCAACGACCGTCTTAAATATTTTTCGTTCCTTCTCGGGCAGCTTCTCCGCTAGCTCGAGATACTGGACGATCTTTGGGCTCTTGGCCTTTGCTTCACGTCGCTTGTCCGTCCACGATTCCAGTAGCTCCCGT
>JAZDLX010000150.1:0-17408 GCA_043801585.1 bacterium
TGTGCTCGGACAGTCGAAAAGGACAGCAGTAGAATGGCGGCGAAAACGGTTGACACGCGTCTCATGAAACCTCCCCCGGTTGAATTCAAGGCTCCTGCGGGAAGGTAGCCAAAGGAGGGCAACTTTTCCTTCACGCCGAGAGGACAATAAGGTTGACTAATGATTGCCGTTTACGTCCTTATACCCCTATTCCCGCCAACACTCCAACCTGATAAATAACTACCGACAGACCATAGGCGAGAATCAGCGTGTACAGAGCAAGGAAGGCACTCCATTTCCAGGTGCCCAGCTCTTTGCGGACAACGGTCGTTCAATACTCGTTATTCATATCCTAATATATGTTACATTGTTTAAACGTATCAAGAAGACGTCTTTCCACTTCTTTTATGTTTCTTAATTCGCATTCCCAGACAATAATAACACAATATCCAAGTTCTTTTAACTTCTTTATGTTTTCTTCATCTCGTGTTCTATTTCTATTTATTTTCTCATTCCAATATTTCTTATTTGTTTTCGGCCTGTTTTTCCCATGCTTACAATCATGTCCATGCCAAAAACACCCATGGA
This sequence comes from bacterium, assembly GCA_043801585.1. Classification (GTDB taxonomy): domain Bacteria; phylum Electryoneota; class Electryoneia; order Electryoneales; family Electryoneaceae; genus JAZDLX01. Next base: position 568 of record JAZDLX010000150.1, read on the forward strand.
CAAATATTGCTATTTTTTGAGTTTTATTCGCTATATCTGGTTTTCCTGGTAAATCTACAACATTAACCCTGTATCTAAATCCTTGACGCCAAAGTATGGATCTCACTTCTTTTTCTATAGATGTGTTTTCTGAAGACACCGAACTCATTGCCTTCTTTCTATCTTGGATAGATAAGTTGTCCATTTTAGCGGATAACAATTTTTAAAGATGGATCGGTTTCACATTTTTCTATAAGTTCATTATACTTATCTATCATATCACTAATCGCTGCAGTACGACCTTTACGAATAAAATCACCCAATTCATGAATATTCGACGCCAAGAATTGTTCGGCAGAGAACACATCAATGCGATCATTTATTCCAAAATTTTCAGCAAGACCAACAGCGATCGGTACACTGCGATCAACAGTCACTATTATTGGCCTAATATCACGATCAATATTCGATCTACATTTTTCAATTAGACCTTCACTGGGTGCTGTCGTCACATGTATTGAAACATCTCCTATATAAAAATCTCCCGGCTTTCCAAGAGAATCATCTGCAGTCGAAAAGCTACTATGTTCAATTTTTATATCCTTTGTCACAAGCTCCAGTTTAGCTCCTACCATATGCTGAAGAACTGCTCCTACATAGTTAGTTCCCGTAGATTCTTTTTGTCTCGCTTCCGCTTGCATGAGAATATCTTTAATAACAGCTCTAATACTAATAGAAGTATCTGTTTTTATCCTCATAGGCTTTGAAGAAAAATATTCCCTTACTTTACCTATCCAAAACTTCTCCACATCTTCCAAATCCACAGAACCAAAAGAATTTAATAGTGCTACATACTTCTGCATATTACTGATGCTACCGCGACTAGTTCTCCCTCCTTCACTTGCCAATACTCTATTAATGTTATGTTTCTTTAAAATAGCTTGAACCGCGCTTTTCCCCAATCCGAGAACTTGGCCCCTTTTCTTCGTTAATAGTACTTCTGAATTCAAAGGCAGACCCATATCTTTTGCATGTTGTGTAACTACCAAAGCAACTGACAATGGGCCTTTAGACAAGAATCTGTTATCCTTGCAAAACTTTGCAAGCTGTTGATCAAGCGATTTTTGCATGGCTCTTTTCGTCCAGTAATATGAGTTCAAAAATTTGTTCTTCTAGAAATCGAACAACTGGAACCACAACCCCGTCGCCTATTAGATAATATGCATCGTTGTAATTATCAGGGAGCTGGTAGTCCTCTGGTAATCCCATCAATCGTGCTGCTTCACGCGCAGTAAGTAATCTGGTCATCACTTGGTTGTCGTAAACTGCAATAATTGTTTGTCTGCTTGAACCACCAGCGGGTGTTCTTAAACATCCAGCAACTCCATCAAATCTAACCTCAGCCCGCTGTAATCCGTTTCTTGTCCTGCGATACAACCCACCAACAATCGTTTTTCCTAAATTTTTCATAATTTTAACCTTCTTCAGGTTGATATCTGTCATCAAATCCAAGTAATGCTTCGTTTTTTCTTCATTATCCCAATCATTTCCGCTAAAATTAATAGATATAATATCTTTCAAGTCTTTATCTCTTTTAGGTGGCACAGGCAAATCCAACCAAAGCCATCTACTCATAACTTCGCTATCTTGGACTTTATATACTTCTTGTAATGACTTTGGATGCCACCTTTCTAAAGGTAACCTAGATAGAATTCTACCGGATTCAACAAGAAAATCTTGTATTGCGACAACAAAAAGCCTTTTTCTCGACTGCGGGACGAAAAGCTTTGCGTCAATTACAACCGGACCAATATAATACCCCAATTCGACCAATGATTTTAATATTGATGTAAAATCCTTGCCTGAATGTGAAGTAATTGCACCAAGAACATTTTCAAGAACAATAATTTTGGGATTTCTATTTTCTCCCTTAAGCGACTTCATCAAATCATAAAAATACCAGTATGTGCCAGATCGATTACCACTTAATCCTGCGCCGTATCCTGCTAATGAAAGATCTTGACAAGGAAAAGACGCCCAAGCAAGATCTACTTTTCCTGGTAGTTCAGATACATGTAGTTCTTGAATGTTTTTAACAACTAGTTCGCTACTTCCCCAGTTGTTAATATATGATTTAGCTTTTTTGGGATCATTATCGTTTGCAAACAGACATTTCCACTCGGGAGAGAGTGCGGCTCGCACCATTCCTCCTCCAGAGAAAAATTCGTAATATGTGTATGGCTGACTCAATGTTTTGCTCATGCGTTTTTTAGTTGCTAAAGTATCAGATTGTTGATGAGAATATATCCTTGATAGACCACCACCGCCAGCCCATAGGCGAGGATCAGCGTGTACAGAGCAAGGAAGGCACTCCATTTCCAGGTGCCCAGCTCTTTCCTGACAACGGCGAGGGTGGCGATACAGGGCATATAGATCATTACGAACATCATCAACGCCAGAGCCATGGCTGGACTGTAAGCGGAATCACCGGCGACCATCTCTCGCAGGTGAGGACGCGCTCCGTTTCCTCTCTGGCTCGCGTCCACATCCTCAACACCATAAACAATCCCCATGGTCGAGATGATTACTTCTTTGGCGGCTGTTCCGCTGATCAGGGCGATCCCGATCTTCCAGTCGAATCCGGCGAACTTCAGTGCGGGTTCAAGCGCCCTGCCGATCCTTCCGGCATAGGAATGCTGCAGACGTTCGCTACGCAGCGTGGTCGTGTTGCTGCCGGTTAAGAGGACCGTTTGGGCGGAATTTACCGTTAGATCGGGGTTCACAAAATCACCACCAGGCACCACCGATATTCCCGTATCCATTGATGTTGTCTGGGGTGCCTGCGAATGGTTCCGGGGCAGGGACGGAAATGTCAGCAGGAACCAGATGACAAGGCTTGCGGCGAGAATGATCGTTCCCGCCTTGCGCAGATACAGTGCCCCACGCTCCCACATGTGGGTCATCGCGCCTCGAATGGTGGGCATTCTGTAGGGAGGCAGTTCCATGACAAAAGGCGCAGCTTCACCCCGAAACATGGTTTTGCGGAACACCAGTGCCGTGAGGAACGCGATCAGCCATCCAGCCGCCCAAATCGCCCAGAAAACCAGCGCGCTGTGTTCGGTGAAAAAAGCCGCCGCCAGCATCGCGATAACCGGACTCTTCGCCCCGCACATCAGCAACGGCGTGACCAGCACCGTGATGATTCTGTCTCGCGGATTGACGAGCGTCCTTGCGCTCATGACGGCCGGGACCGCACAACCGGTGGCGATCATGAAGGGAATGAACGACCGGCCGTGAAGGCCGAACAGGTGGAAAAAACGATCCATGACAAATGCGGCACGGGCCATATAACCGCTGTCCTCGAGCAGCGAGAGGGACAGGAACAGCAGCATCACGAGCGGGAAGAAAACCAGCACCCCGCCGACCCCACCGATGATGCCATCCACAAGCATATTGCGCAACAGTCCGGCACGCATCACTGAGGTCAACAGCCTACCGAGTATGCTGAACCCGGAGTCGATCAGGTCCGAGAGAGGATTGCCCAGCGCAAAGGTAAACTGGTATACGAGAAACATGACTCCCAGGAAAATAAAAATCCCGCCGTAGCGATTCAGGGCGATTCTATCGATCATTTCGGTAAAATCGATTCGCTGCAGTTTGGTGCGATGTTGCACCGTCTCCCGCACGGCGCCGTGGATGTAGGCGTACCGTTGCTCCCCAACGACAACAGAGCTGTCCTCGTTGAAGTGTTTGCGAATCCACTCGCGTGCCCGGCTGGCCTCTTTGAGTACCTTTGTCGCCTGAAGGTGTTCGAGACGGATTTTCACTTCCGCGTCGGCGTCCCCTTCAAGCAATTTGATTGCGAGCCAGTCGAGGGTATAGTGTTCGGCGAATTCTCCGTCCGTGAGGAGCTGCTCAAGAAGGCGCTGTCGCTGGCCCTCGAGCTCGCGGCCATAGTCGATCCTGCGCTCGCCCGGTGTCCGGTCGCCTTTCGCGAAGTCAATGACCATATTTACCAGGTCTCGCACTCCACGACCCTTGTGTCCCACGGTTTTAACAAAGGGTATCCCGAGGATCGAACCGAGGTGCTCGGAGTCCACGTCGATTCCCATCTCCTCCGCTTCGTCCATCATGTTCAGAACGCCGACCACGGGGATGCCGAATTCCTGGAATTGAAGAAGCAGATAGAGGTTGCGTTCGAGGTTCGTTGAATCGAGCACGTCGACGATCAGGTCAGGTTGTTCACGGACGACAAAGTCACGAGTCACAACCTCCTCGAGGGAATAGGCAGTAAGGCTGTAGGTGCCCGGCAGGTCGACAAATTCGATCTGCAGGTCGTCGGTTTCAACGTATCCGACCTTTTTTTCGACGGTCACGCCCGGGTAATTGCCGATGTGCTGATGCTGTCCGGTTAGCGCATTGAAAATGCTTGTTTTACCGGCATTGGGGTTTCCGGCGAGAGCAACGATATACCGGCGCTTACCACCCCGCCCCCTTCCGCCAGGGGCGCCTTTCGCCCACGGACGAATCTCGGTGTCGAGCCGAAAAAACCGTTCACGAAACCAGCGACGCTCAGGTCTCTGTACCCGCTCACGCATCGAGCTCCTCCACCACCACGCAACTCGCCTCAGATCGTCTCATCGAAAGCAGGGAACCGTTGATCTGGATCTCGATGGGATCTCGGAGGAGCGCTTCACGAAGAATCCGTCCCTCTGCGCCACGAATAAATCCCATGTCGGTCATTCGTTGACGGATTTCTCCTGTGGCGGTGATGCGCACAACGCGGAAAGAACGTCCGGGAGTGATGTCTGCGAGAGTCCTGCGGTGCCATGTCTTTGCGGAATGCGGTTCTGCAATCGCCTCCTCCCGCCAGACAAGGATCGATGCCGCTGTCGCTGGATCCAGTGTCAATGTTTCTCCTGCGACAACCGCTTCCACGCTGCCGTCCGGATTCCGCTGAACAAGCCTCACCGAGGCACTCGTGTGCAGTCCGTTGCGTACCGCCGATTGCCGCTGTTCTTCCTCGCCGACGATACGGGCAATGTAGCCCGCCTCGCCCCGCCCCAGCTGTGACAGGGGCTTGATCGCCCCCTTTGAAGCCCCGGGAACCTGAGCGGACGAGGCACCCCGTTTCCGTGTCTTCTCCAGGTATCCCAGCCAATCTCCGCTGAACTTCTTCACGAGGTCACGGTCTACTTTTCCGGAATAGGTGAGGAATTGCGACATCGAGGAAATGCGCTCGAGGGTCTCCACGCTGATCGTGTGTTCCATTGAGCAGGCGTCCCGTTCCGCAGTATCAGGATCGACCTGGAGGAAATCCGTAAGGAATCGTTTGAGGAAGGTATGACGTTGGAAAAGGCGGAAACCCAGGCTGCGTCCCTCTTCGGTAAGATCTACATATTCACGCTGCCGGTATACAACCAACCCCTTACGGTCAAGCCGCTGGAGTGCGGAAATTACTGAGGACGTTTTGACATCCTTGATCTTCGCGATATCCCGGACACGAACAACGTCCCGGTTCTGAAGCAGGCGGAAGATGACCTCAAGATAGTCTTCGAGGCTCTCCGTCAGGCGACCGACCTGCATAAATTCCCCTGGTAGAATTGCCTACCAAAGGTACGGGTGTCTCCCGGCTTCAGCAAGGCGCAACAGGCGGGCCAGAGCCCCTCGGAGGTGCTTGCATTATTTAGCACTTAGCTGGGAGGTTCAACTGTTTTGGGGGAGGAGGGGGTCCGGATGGGTGATGTCAGGCAACTAAGGGTTCGGTACAGCGCCGGGGTGTATGCTATTCCCCGGCATCCAACCGTTTACAGTGAAGCCAATTCCCTGTTGACCTCTTCGATCACCTTTTCCGTATCCTCAATCCCGGCGTCATGGATCGCCTCCTCCACCGTCTTCCAAAGAGGGGTGCCGCAACGGATGCAGACAATATTCCGCCGGGTGAGCAGGCCTATCGCTTTCGGGTTTTGCGCAGCGAGATCTTCAAGTTCCATTTCACCTGAAATCGGAGGTGCCATCTCTCGTCTCCTTCCGAACACCGCCCCGCTGGACGGCTATCTGTAAGATGAATTCTCTTGGCGAAAGTTGCTCCGATTCGGGAGCCGGTTTTCCGCAGGGTTTGCTCCATACCGAAGGAAGTGGCTATCGTGATAGCGACAACGAAACGTTTGAATGGGAGAAACGTGATGAACCGACGTTTGACATTGACCCTGACGCTGGTGCTTGCACTGGGAATGGTCGCGGTGACAGGCTGCCAGAAGAAACCGCCAAAGGGCGCGCAACAGGTGCAGGCGGACCAGCAGAGAACTCCTCAGGAAGATGGAGCCGCCCCGGTCGCTGCTGATGGCACGGTTACGGTAGGATCGCTGACCGCCATGCTGCCTGCAGGGTGGCAGTCCGTTGCTCCGTCTGCCCCGATGCGCAAGGCGGAACTTCTGATTCCGAACGTGAACAGGGACGGGATTCCCGGCTTCATCACAGTGTTCTATTTCGGTCCGCAGGCTGGAAGCGTGGATATGAACATCGAACGTTGGGCCGGGCAGTTTGAGCAAACGAACGGTCAACCGTTGACAGAAAAGATGGTAAAACGCAAAACGTTCATGGCGAATGGTCTCAAGGTAACCCTGGTTTCCTTCACCGGAACACAACGCCCTTCACAGATGCCCGGTGGCGCCCAGATGCACCCGATGAAGAAATTCATGAACATCTCCGGCATTGTCTTGACTCCCGAGGGCCCCTGGTTCTTCAAGGGCACCGGTCCCGAGAAGTTGATGAAGGCGAACAAGTCTGGCTTCAAGTCCTTCCTTTCGAGCATGGTTTACCATGGCTCGGAGGCAGTCAACCCAAGTTCTGATACGCAAAGCATGGGAAACTGAGTCTGCACTCGATCCGACAGCATCATTGAACCGGATGCTGACTGTGTGATTGACCGAAAACGTGACACCCCGTCAGCATGGCGGGGTGTTTCTCAATTGGCCTCATCCATCGAAGCCATGAGTTCATCTCCACCCCCACCGAAAAGACGTCCCCGAGAGTCAGGACGGGGCAACGGTGATCTGCAACTTCTCTCCACGTCTCGACATAGCTCTTCGTTGCGGGTTCTTCGAACTTTCTTGCTTTCCTAACCTCTGTGGCTGCCTGCTCTTGTCAGCATCTCTCAGTGCGAAATAACTTGCTGTGGGGGAGCGAGCTGACCCTTCCTTCTCATACAACGGCAACCCTTCCGCCGTGTCATCCCGGGCAGCATGACTCCGAACCCATTGCTCTTTGTCATCAGCCGGCGAGGATCATGAGCGCAAAGAAAAACTCCACGACCTCACGGAAGACCCGTTCGGCTCCCCGCAGCGCCGCCGCTGTCGCCCGGCAGGCCCTCGAACGGGAGAAGGAGCGACAAAAAAACACTCGAAAGGGCAGAACCTCCTCCGCGGCTGGAGAAAAAGCCGCAGCAAAAACAGAGACTTCACCAATCACCCTTCAGGAAAGGGTGTCCCTGTCCCTCTTCCCGACCAACGGGTCCACGCCCGGAAATGGGCATTCATCACCGTCCATCACGGCGCGTCCCAGAAAACATCAACAGCGCAAGATCGCCCCTAAACTGTTCGTCCTCGACACCAACGTCCTGCTTCACGATCCGACTGCATTGAAGCGTTTCGAGGAGAACGACCTGATCATTCCGATCACCGTGCTCGAGGAAGTGGACAAGTTTAAAAAGGGGCCGGACCTTCTCAATTACCATGCCCGTGAAATCACCCGTCAACTGGATGAAATCGCCCGGGCGGGCGGGTTGACAAGCGATGAGGGCGCACCGCTCGGGGAAAATCTTGGAACCCTGCGCGTTGTCGTCGGAGGCAGTCTTCACCCGTCAATACAAAACGTCTTTCTCGGTGACAGCCCGGACCATCGCATCCTCTCCACGGCCTGCAAGGTTCGCGACAGCCACCCGGACCGTGATGTCGTACTGATCAGCAAGGATGTCTCGCTGCGGCTGAAAGCCCGCTCCCTCGGGATGGCCGCCGAAGACTACGAAAGCGATAAGGCTCCGGACCCGGACAAGCTGTACAAGGGCCGTTTCGAACTCAGCGGTCTCGAAGGTTCCCTGATCGACCGCTTCTACCAGCCGCCCTACATGGTGCCGCAGGAGGAGATTCTCACCGAAAATCCGCTGGCGAACTCCTTCTGGGTGCTGAAAGGTGAAGGCAAGAGCGCTCTCGCCAAATACGATCCCCGGGAGAAGGCGCTGATCCGGGTTGAAAAACGTCCCGCCTACGGGATCATGCCGCGCAACAGCGAACAGACCTTCGCGCTCGACGCTCTGCTGAACCCCGACATCCAACTCGTGACTCTCTCGGGCAAGGCCGGCACGGGCAAAACCCTGCTCGCTCTCGCCGGTGCGCTCGAGGCACGGCGCAAGTACGAGCAGGTGTACCTGGCGAGGCCGGTGATTCCGCTCGGACGTCAGGAGATCGGCTACCTGCCCGGCGATATCAAGGAGAAACTTGACCCTTACATGCAGCCGTTGTGGGACAACCTCGGCGTCATCCGCAGCCTCTACAAGCACACCGACCCAGCCTACCAGAAGATTCAACAGATGCTTGAAACGGAGAAGCTGAAAATCAATGCATTGGCGTACATCCGGGGTCGCAGCCTGAACCGGATTTTCTTCATCGTGGACGAGGCGCAGAACCTCACCGGGCATGAAGTCAAGACGATCATCACGCGCGCCGGCGAGGGAACGAAAGTTGTCCTCACCGGCGATCCGCACCAGATCGACAGCCCCTACCTCGACAGCCGCTCGAACGGACTGACACGACTGATCGACCGGATGAAGGGGCAGGATCTCTACGCCCACGTCACTCTTGAGAAAGGAGAGCGCAGCCGCCTGTCCGACATCGCCTGCGATCTGCTTTAAATGAACGACCGAAAAGGGGACACATACCTTTTTGCTTCGTAAAAAGAGAACATGTCCCCTTATTGGTCATCAACAGTGATATCAACCAGGAGGATCATCCAGGGTTCCTTGAGGGTGTCATCCACCAGCGATCCCGACGCTTCGGGATCGCGCGGTGATCTCCTATTGCTTTGTACTTCCTTTGAAGATTGCCGCGTACCGACAAGTCGGTACTGGCAATGACACTGAATTGAAACCCGGGAAATGGACCTTCGGTCCACATCCCGGGCCACCCGACGACCTTTCCAGAATCGCGACGTTTCTTCAGGTGAAAAACCCCGTAGAAAGCAGAAGAAGTCCGTTTTCGTTCAGACGTTCTGATGATCAGGCGCGGGGATGATGTTCGGCGTGGACACGTTTCAACACGGCCCGCTCCAGGTGGGTGTAAATCTGCGTTGTCGAGATGTCGGCGTGGCCCAGCATCTCCTGCACCGCCCGCAGATCGGCGCCCGCCTCGACGAGATGGGTCGCAAACGTATGCCGGAAAACGTGTGGCGTTACCTCGACTCGCACCTTCGCCGCGGCAGCATAGCGTGAAACCAGAATGTTCAGCATCTGCCGAGTGAGGGGACGGCCGTTACGCGAGAGAAACAGGGTGTGCCTGTCCCGGCCAAGCCCTTTCGAAAGGTGATCGCGGATTCCACCGCCGAGGTACTCGTCACGCACCCAATGGATCGCCTCTTCGCCGATCGGGACGACGCGCTCCTTGCTCCCTTTTCCGAAAACGCGCAGAAGTCCCTCCTCCCAGAGTGCATCGGTCGTTTTCAGCGTCACCAGTTCGCTGGCACGAAGCCCGCACGCCCAGAGCAGCTCCAGCATCGCCCTGTCACGAATTCCCAATGGCGTCCGCACATCGGGCGATTCCACCAGACGCTCAGCCTCCTCGACGGTCAGGTAAACCGGGAGCTTTCGTTGTGAACGATTGATCTTCAGGTGAGTGGTTGGATCTTTTTTCGAGAGATTCTCGCGCACGAGAAATTTGTGGAAATGGCGCATCGCGCTCGCCGCCCGGGCGACTGTGGCATCCGCGAGCCCCAGGCCACGAAGGGTTTTCAGGTGGGCGGTGACATGTTCCCTGGTCACATCGTCGGGTTCACTGACTCCACGATTCGCCATGTCCTGCAGATACCGCTCCAGGTCCCGGCGGTAGGCGTCGGCGGTGTTGTCGCTGTAGGAACGCTCCAGCCGAAGATGAGCAAGGAATTCTTCCAACTCATCATTCAAAACCTGAGCGCTCACCCACTCCTCCCGTTCAATCCCAATCGCAACGTGGTGTCCAGAGCGATCAATCGCCGTTCGAGTGTGGCGCGAAATTCCTCCATCTTCTCCTCGTTCGCATTGCGGGGGACAACCAATGGTTCCGCAAAACCAAACCGGACTCGCGAAAACAGAAGAGGCAGTTCATGGCGGTCCCAATTGGGAAACCTGTAGGACAGAGACCCCGCAGCCAACGCTGGCACGATCGGCACACCGGCAAGTTTCGCTATTGAAATGACTCCGGATTTGACAACTTTTGCTGGACCTTCCGGTCCATCCACGACCGTGCCGACATCCCTTCCCTGTTTCAGCGCACGGACACTCGCTCTCAGACCTTCCGTAGATTGATGACCGCTCGATCCACGCACCAGGCCGTAGCCCAATCCACTGAGCCACCTGGCGATGAGCTCCCCCTCCCAGACAGGCGAAACGAGTCCGACGACTCCCTGGTCACGCATCGTGAACACAAATCCCGCCAGGCTGCCGTGCCAGGTCGCCAGCAGAATTCCGCGGTTCTTCCGTCTCGCGGTTGCCAGATGTTCCTGTCCCGAAACCTGCAGGTTCCATGAATTTCCCCACGCGCGAAAAGCTGGGGCTATGAGGGTTTCCATTATGCTTGGCAATGCCGTCCAGAGAATCCCTGAAGGCTGACCGTGCAGTTGAGTATCTTCGCTCACCGTCATTCGCTTCCGTTTTCAAGTCCCGTGTCCATGCAGCCTACGTCAAGATGCAGTACGGTTCTCCGCGGCGCAACCATTCACCGGATTGCGGCTCATCCTGCCGATATCGGAGGATTTTGCCTGTCTGAACAACCAAATGGTATCACCGGGAAAGAGTATAATCATCAAAACACCAACACAATCCCTTAATAAACAGTAATAAATAAAACATGCTTTGGCAATGCGACAATTCCGGAAATGGCATAAGGGTTGCGTTTGGATGTGCGGATAAAACCGGGAGGCCACTATGCCGGAAAACAAAGTTTACGAATTCATCTTTCGGCGTCTGGACGGAATGATCCCGCTGCGCAAGGGTCTGGACGCCTATGCCATGCGCCAGAAAGCGATTGCGTCCAACATCGCGAACTCCGAAACTCCGGGGTACGTCGCTAAGAAGGTCTCTTTTGAAGAGCAGCTCTCGAAAGTACTCAGCAAACAGAGCAGCGGATTGATCAGAACCTCCGGCGACCACATCCCGATTCGCGGTGGTCTTCGTGCGATGGACAATGTACAGGCCATAGTTGAGGATGCCGGTACGCCTGCCAATTACAACGGTGTCAATAACGTGGACATCGAGAAAGAGATGGGCGAACTGGCGACCAACCAGATCGATTTCGCCGCAGCGACCAAGATTATGGGGATCCGTTTCAGAATGATCAAAAGCGCCATCATGGGTCATAGTTGATCAATCGCATCGCCGATTTACATAAAAAACGCACGACTCCATCCTTGGAATCGTGCGTTTTTATACGGCAATCAAAATCTTTACGAATTCTCTATCCCGGAGTGGAACGCTTTCAGGAATCCCTTGTAATCGTTACCGTTCACTTCCGTCTGGCGAAGGAAATCCAGAAACAGTTCGAAGCGTTGGGTGGTTTCATCGCTGATCAGATGCTCCACCTTGCACGCATCGTCTTCCGCCTGCTCTTCGTTTAACCTGAGAATATCCGTAAAAAAAGAGCGTAACAGCTTGTGCCTGCGATAGATCTCCTCTGCTGTGTGACGGCCTTTGTCTGTCAGTTCGATGTCTCCGTACTTCTGATGGAGAACCAGGCCTCGATCCTGCAGAACCGAGAGAGCTTCGGTAACTGATGGTTTTGAGACTCCCATGGCGTCGGCAATGTTCTTAACCTTCGCGGTCAGCCCTTCGATGTCCTGGAGGTAGATCGTCTCCAGGTAATCCTCCATGTTCGGGCTGAGATCCGACTGCCTTGGCTTGTGAGGTGACATCCCGTGTCCTCCGACCGAATGCGCGATCCGTCTATTTCCGCCGTGCGCGTATCCGGGATCCTCCCCCCTGCAGAGGTCCTCGAGCACAACGATGTTGTTTGCTTGGCCAAACGGATAGGCCAATCTAACAATTCAATCGAATTTAACCCGCCAAACACCTTGAGGCAAGCACGCGCAAACTCGTCACGGGGCGAACTGCTCGGTTACATCCTCATCGTCCGGTATGGTGAATGCTTTGAACTCGCCTGGATTGGTCGCGGCGTCCGAAGTCAGTCGAACGAGAATTCTCTGCTGCACCATGATGCGGTTGATTCGATTACGCAATCCACCTTCAGTCAGAAACGTATGCAGGTCGGGATGGATATTCAGACGGATACGACGTTTGCGCGTGTGGTGAACAAAACGTGCGAGCCACCGTTCCAGCTCAGTCACCACCGTTTCCTTTGAGGGAACCATCCCGGTACCGTTGCAGTGGCGGCAGGGCTCCTTGAAGGTGAACAGCAGGGAGGGTTTGATTCTCTGGCGGGTCATCACCATCAGGCCAAAATGTCCAATCGGGGCAACATCCACCTTGGCCCGATCCCGCTTCAACTCTTTTTTCACCTCGTCATAGATCTTCTTCCGGTTCTTCTCGTCCCACATGTCGATGAAGTCGATGACGATGATGCCGCCAATGTCACGGAGGCGGAGCTGACGACAGACTTCGCGCGCCGCACGAAGATTGACCTTCAGGCTGTTCTCTTCGTGGTTTTTCTTTCCGACGAAACGGCCGCTATTGACATCGACGGTGACCATCGCCTCGGTGTGCTCGATGACGATGTACCCTCCACCCTCGAGCCAGACCTTCCGGCGGATGCCCTTTTCGATCTCGCTCTCGATGCCTTTCTGGTCGAAAACAGGAAGGCGGTCGCGATACTGCTCCACCCGCTCGACGAGCTGAGGGCTGGTTTCTTCCAGGTAGTTGACGATGTCCTTGTAAAGTCTGCGGGAATCGACGATCACATGATCGATGTCCGGACCGAACAGGTCACGGATCACGGATGATGCGAGGGACATTTCCTTGTAGACGAGGCCGGGAGCAGTGACTCCCCTGGAATTCTTCTGAACCTTCCGCCAGGTCGAGATCAACCTCTCGATGTCCTGCCGCAAAACGGTGTCGTCTTTCCCGGCGGCAACGGTGCGAACGATCAGTCCGAAGTCGCTGTTCTCTCCAGCGAGCTGCTGGGCGAGTTTTTTCAATCGCCGTTTTTCACGGACATCCAGAATCCTGCGGCTGACGCCGATGATCGGTTCGTTGGGCACGAGTACGACGAAGCGGCCGGGGAGGCTGACCTGGCTGGTCACCCGTGGCCCCTTGCCGCCGATGGGTTCCTTCGTAACCTGGACGAGAATTTCCTGACTCGACTTCAGGTTGACCTGGGTTTGGCCCCGGCCGTTGTGCTCCTCCATTTCGTACAACGACCCAACGTCGTTGAAATGGAGGAAACCGTCCTGCTCCCAGCCGATATCGATAAAGGCTGCGCTGATCCCTCCGAGCACCTTGCGCACACGGCCGAGGTAGATATCGCCCACATTCCGCTCGTGCTCCGGACGTTCGACGAAGATTTCAGCGAGTTTGCCGTCTTCGAGCAGGGCAATCCGTGTCTCGGCAGTCGAGGCGTTGATGACGATTTCTTTTTTCACAACGCCTCCCCCGCGCGGGAGAGTACGCTACGCACCGCATCCAACGGGCGCGTGATCCGCCCGTCATACCGCACGTACAACCCGAGTCGTATTGCGTCGGGACCGAGGCTGTTTCCGAGCCCCCACGCCTGGGCCAGCTCGTCCAGACGTGCGGTTGCTCCGTCCCGTACGTTCAGTCGTAACATCCACACGCCGTCTCTCTGGCGACTTACACTATCAACATAAGACCGGAGGTCCACAACTCGAGCGGTGGAACCTTTCCGTCGCTGAATTTCGTACCGATCCGTCCGCAGGAAGGCGTCAAGTCGCCGGGCAAACGCCTTCGGTTCCTCGGGACGGAATCCATAATCAATATGCTCCACTTGTGCCGAAAGGGGGTCAGGGCGCTCGCCAACCGCCAGAACCACAACAGGAACAAGACCTTCCGGAACCTGGGCACATAATTTCTGTAGCACCTCTTCCGCCGTCAGCGCTTCCGCCAAGTCCAGATCCACATATTCATCGTCGCTGATCAAGCCAACCGGAAGCGGTGGAGAATACCGGATACGCGGATGAGGATGGTATCCTTGAGAGTATGCAACCGGAACCCCCGCCCGGCGCAAGAGGCGATCCCAAACACGCACCATATCCAGGTGCCCTGTCCACTTCAGTGACTCTCCCCTCCGATAACGGATTCTCACGGTGTGTACAACCTTTACCGGGAGCTTGCGGGGCTCTTCTGTCGATGGCGAGGGAGGGGCGACGACAGGGTAGACATTGCACACCTTTCCACTCTTCGGAATGTATTTCATCAGGCCACAGGAGTCGCATTTTCCTTCGCGGCAGTCGGGAGCGGTCTCGTAACGTTCCGCCCGTTCCATCTCCCGGGCGAAAAAGCTCTCGGTGATTCCCTTGGTCAGGTGCGCCCAGGGAAGCCGCTCGCCACCGGCGAACCCTTCCACGAACTGCCGGAGGTCCAGGTGCTCCTCCGCAAACGAGGCGTGCCAGCGCTCCGGGTCGAACCGGTCGCCCCACGCCTCCAGCATCGCACCCTTGCGCCACACCCGCTCGATCACCCGGCCAAGTCTCCGGTCGCCGCGGGCGATGGCGCTCTCCAGGATCGCGCTTTCGGGATCGTTGCCGGTGTACTTCACCTGCGTCCTGCGGAACTTCTGCTTCAGAAAAGCAAGTTTTTCACGATACTCGCTCGCGGTGTTCTGGCTGAACCGTTGAAAGGGAGTGTGGGCTTTCGGGGCAAAGGGGTTGATGGACACCGTTACCCGCTGGCCGCTCTTCACACGTACCGCAGCCACCTTCAATGCGAGATCGACGATCCCGTCGAGATCCTCATGCGTCTCACCGGGCAGGCCAATCATGAAGTAGAGTTTGATCCCCGTGTATCCTTCGGCAAATCCGAGGGTGGCAGCACGGATCAGGTCGTCTTCGCAGGTGTTTTTGTTGATCAGGTCACGGAGCCGCTGTGTTCCCGCTTCCGGTGCGAAGGTAAGGCTGCCCTTGCGGCTATCCGGCAACGCACGAGCCATATCGAGGGTGAACGAATCGGGACGCAGGCTGGGGAAGCTGAGGCTGACGCCACGCCCGCTCAGTTCGCTGCGAAGTCCCTCAATCAAGCGCGGCAACCCGCTGTAATCCGAGGTGGAAAGGCTCGCGAGGCTGATCTCCTCGTAGCCGGTCGACGCCACGTATTCGACCGCCTGCGCCACAACCTCCTCGGGGTCGCGTTCACGCACCGGCCTGTACAGATTCCCCGCCTGGCAGAACCGGCAACCGCGCGTACAGCCGCGCATCACCTCGATGGTCAAACGGTCGAACACCGTTTCGGTCATCGGAACCATCGGACGCTCGGGGTAGTATTCCCGCTGCAGTTTCTCGACCGTGCATCCGGTGACGAGCGGTTTGTTCGAGTCCACGGGAACGATCAGGCGTCCCGCGGTGGTCTCTTCCACAACATGACTCGCCGGACGGTAGACCCCTTCCATCTCTTCCAGACGGTCAAGCCGTTTCGCACGCGGCCATTTTTCCTTCACGGCCCGAAGCATCAGCTTGCTAATCTCAACAACCACCTCTTCACCGTCCCCCAACACAGCGAGGTCGATGAAATCGGCGAAAGGTTCTGGATTGAAAACCAGCGGTCCGCCCGCAATGACAATCGGGTGAGCTTCTCCACGCTCCGATGCGTGAATCGGCACCCCCGAAAGGTCGAGCAGTTCGAGCATGCCCGGGAGCACCATCTCGTAAGAGAGGCTGATTCCGAGCAGATCGCATTCATGAACCGGTGTCCCTGTTTCCAGGGTCAGCAGGGGAATTCCCTCCGACCGGAGACGTTGCGCGGCGTCCTCCTCCGGGAGGAAGACTCGTTCAGCGGCGATCTCCGGATGTGAGGTGTTGATTCGGTGGTAAAGAATCTGGAGCCCGAGGGAGGACATCCCGATCTCGTAGAGGTCGGGAAACGCGAACGCCCATCGTAATTTCGCATGGGGCTTGACGATACGGTGGAGTTCCGAGCCTATATACCTATGCGGTTTTCGCACATAGGGCAACACCCCCCGCTCGAAGCGATCCCGCAGGGCGATTGTACTCATCGACACAATCCCATCCGACCCCGGGCCTCAGCAGCCCGGCGCCTCTATTGGTACAACGTAAGCGCTTGCGATTCCCCCAGGGACAACCCCATCCTGGCTAACGCTGCGCGTGGCTTCGTTTGTCAGTCATCGTCCTTCGTCGCGAGTTCTTCCGCATCAGGCGGCGGTTGAACGCGAAGGGAGACAACTCGGTTGCCGTCCACTTTCTGTACTGTAAACGACCAGCCCTTATAGGCGAAGATCTGGCCCGGAGTCGGCACGCTTCCGGCCAGCGAAAAGATGAAACCTCCCAGCGAATCGTAATCCTCTTCCGTGGGGACGATGTCCTCGCCGATTTCATCATTGAAGTCCGACACTTCGATCTTTGCCAGAACCAGCACATCGCCGTTGTCGAGGCGCTGGAACACATGCTCTTCCGTATCGAATTCGTCCTGGATTTCGCCG
>JAZDLX010000097.1:0-23593 GCA_043801585.1 bacterium
GACCGGACCGGAGAGAGAAAACTGGTAGTTGTTGATCGCGTTGGGATTGATGTTGTCGATGTAGTCGAACTGATTCTTGTGGTCGGAGTAATAGTCGCCGAACTGGGCTCCGGCCATTCCGCTGTATCTGTCGCCGCCGTCTTTGGTGACCATATTAACAACGCCGGACATGGCCTGACCATATTCGGCGTTGAAGGTTCCGGTGATCACCTGGAGTTCCTTGACGACTTCCTGGTCAATGCCCGTCGCCTGGCTGTTGTCATAGACGTCCTGCACCGGGATGCCGTCGATCATGTAGACGACTTCACCGCCGCGACCGCCGCGAAAGTGTCCATCGACCACTCCCGCCTGTATATTCACCACCTCCGAAATGGCATTCACCGGCATCACCTGCAAGTCCTGATCGCCGACAGTTGCCGTGGCGAACGTGCGGTCTTTCTCAACCGCCGGGCGTTGGGCGACAACGGTTACCGCCTCCCCCTGGATCACTTCGGACTCGAGCTCGACATCCACATTTGACGTTTTGTCAACGCTGACATCGATGCCTGTGATGATCTGGGCTTTGTATCCGAGAGCCGAAACGTTCAGCGTGTAGGTTCCCGGGGAAAGGTTGATAATGAAGTAGTACCCGTCGAGGTCCGTCGCTGCGCCACGAGTTGTTCCATCGACAACGACGTTTACCAGAGAAAGGGGTTCTCCCGTGGAAGCATCGGTAATCCGGCCGGCGATCTTGCCGGTCGTGCCGGCAAAGGCACTCAATGGAAGCGCGATCAGCAGTGCGGTTCCGATAGCTTTGCACAAAGGGCGCGAAAACGTCATATCTCTTACCTCAGCAGGGAATTGTACTCGTTGTGGCCCGATTTGTTTTATAACTATTTGGACTTCCTCTCGGGCGAGGTCCGCCTGAAGGCACCGTCGTGTAATGTTTCTCCTCCTGTCGGCGGTCAAACAATTTAGGAGGGTTCACAGAAACCGGACTAATATAAAACGAAATCAAAATGTGAATACAGCCTCTCCTCGAGTTTGTGATTAAAAAGAGAAATCGAACACGAAAAATGCCTCCGGAGAAACCCGAAAGCATCACCAAACTTAAGATTATCAGATATCTACGACCATTACCAGAGTCCGGGAATCCATCTCCATCGAACAAGTTTTGCGTATTCTCGATAACCATCCAGTTCTTCATGCAGCATCTGGTCCTCTTTGGCTGTCCGCCACAAAAACGCCCCGAGAATCACCGTTGTCGGGAGCAGTGCCCACAGGCTTTGAAGGATCAGGGCTGATGTAACAAGATAGGGTGCGGCAAAGGCATAGCCCGGGTGACGGACAAAGCGGTACGGCCCTGTATCGACCACTCGATGATCCCTCTCTTTCTGGATCCTGACTGTGGTTTCGAAATGGCGATTGACCATCATCGGCCAGATTCCGATGAGGTTGAAAACATTTGAAACGATGAATGCCGTCCACATGCAGGTGAGGGAAACATGGGACCATCCATAACGAACGTCCAGTCCGGCAACCAGCAGCATCACCACCGTTGAAATACGCCAGATAACAAAGAAACGGAATTCAAACGGTTTTGTGCCTTCCCGGAAAGGCCGCCCCCGCTGATTCACCAGATCTGGATTCGTAGCGATCAGGAGAAGCATGTAGACTGGAATGTAAATGACATAGGTGAGGATGAAGAGCCATGCACCTGGATAATCCCTGGGGCCCGCGGCAGGAAGGAGAACGGCGAGGATGAGAGTCAGAAACAGAGCGGGTTTCCATAGGGTCGCCCAGCCGTAACGATCCACAAGACGGCTGTTTTCCCGCAGTGTTTTCAGAATGGCTTGCACGGCAACCTCCCCCAGATCAAAGAGTGGGATCTCAAGATTCCGGTCTTCGATATCCCGAGCCTGCTCGTACGATCTCCTCAATGATCCGTTTTCCCGGCAGTTGTATTGAATCCCTGGGTGCTCCAGCGAGGCGCTCGAGACCGCGGCAGTAACGGGTGTACCGGAGTACCATCCGTTCGATCGTGGTCTCCGGGGTCCGCCCGGCCAACAGTTCAGCAGCATTCAATTCACCCATCTGGAAGCCGAGCTGCAGCATCATCTCTGCCGATCCTTCCGGATCGTCCGTATCGAACACCCCTTCGTGCTGCCCCTGTTCGAGAATTGCCGCCAATAGGGGTGCTGCCATCTCTTGATTTTTCGAGTACATGCCGTGGCGAAGCCGCAGGTTTTCCGATGAAAACATCCGGGCGAGCACATTCCTGACGAGATGTGCGTTACGGATTCGCCATTGCGCAGCCACGGCTAACAGGCGGTTCAGCTTGTCGATGGCGTTCAACGCAGAGTTGGAGACAAGCGCCTCAAGGGTGGGAAGGTTGTGCTCGACAGTCCGGTTCAGTACGGCCTCGAGAAGTTCTTCTTTTGACTTGAAATAGTGGTAGAACGTTCCTTTGGCGATGTTTGCCCGGTCAACGATTTCCTGCACACTCGCCTCTTCGTACCCCACTTCCGTGAACAACTCCCAGGCAAGATCCAGCAGCTCATCCCGGCGGACGTTGTGTTCTTTACGGATACGTGGCACGTTGATCTCCAAAGTGGGTCACGGGCGGCTGCGTGTAGAATCCGCCTCCGTTTGCGATTTGTTACCAACCGACGGTTGGTCAGTAGAAAGATACGCCGTCAACACCCGCCACTGCAATACCTGTCACTCCCGCGAGGGCGAAAAGGTGTCCTGAGGATCGCCCGATCAATCGGCTGACTGATCGGGTCTCACTTTGTTCGTCGCATAGGGATGTGGACTGGGTGGCGTTGTGCCCCTGTTTGCTTGCAACCGAAGCGGAGGGTGGCCCGACTTCGCCAGAAGTCGGGTCTCATTATGTTTAGGTTCAACAAGGGTCGCGGGGTGGCCCGACCCTTCAGGGTCGGGTATCCGAGTGTAACTCGGCTGCCCCGTCAGCCGGGTTTCATTTGTTTTATTGTTCAGGGAAGTCAGGCAACACTTTGTGAATCATGCCACCTCGGAAGTAACAGGGGCTTCAACCCTATTCGCAGGGACGGGAAACAGAAATCGACGTACAGCTTCCAGGTGAACCCGTGCGCCCACCTTCAGGTCGATCAGCATCGTGCTCCGCCGTGACATCTGCGCCGACACTTCTTTCCCGTCCGGCATCCTCACCAACAGCTTGACGATGTCCCCGAACGTGGAGAGGTTCGTCAGTACGCAGGGACTTGTCTCCTCGCCCCAGATCTTCATGTCGAACGACCGGACCCCTACCTTCACACGCGATCCCCACTCGACGCCGTTGGTTTTGATCCTCATCCCCGGCAGGACAATCTCACCCCGTTCGACATCGCCCTCGAAAAGGTTTGAGTGGCCAAGAAAATCGAAGACGAAGGGGGTGCCAGGCTTGTCCCAGAGTTCAACAGGGGTCCCCACCTGTTCGATTCGGCCGGAATTCATGATCACGATCCGGTCGGCCAGGTCCATCGCTTCCTCCTGGTCGTGGGTGACAATGATCGTGGTGATTCCCAGCTCCCGTTGCAGCCCGCGCAGCCATATCCGCAACTCCTCACGGACCCGCGCGTCGAGCGCTCCGAATGGTTCATCGAGCAGCAGCACGCGCGGCTCAACCGCAAGGGCACGGGCGAGGGCGACACGTTGCCGTTGGCCTCCCGAGAGCTGATCCGGCATCCGCTTGGCGAACGCTTCAAGGTGAACGAGTTCGAGCAATTCCGTCACCCGGCGATGAATCTCCGCGCTGTCGGGCCGCGTCTTTTTCGGACGGACGCGCAGCCCGAACGCCACATTCTCATAAACGTTCATGTGGCGGAAGACGGCGTAGTGCTGAAACACGAATCCTACCTGCCGCTTGCGCACGTGGCGGTCCGTGGTGTCCGTATCGTGCATGAACACCCGGCCTTCCGTGGGTGTCTCCAGCCCGGCGATGATCCGCAGCAGCGTCGTCTTGCCGGAGCCCGAGGGTCCGAGCAGCGCCAGCAACTCGCCGTCGCGGACGTCGAGGTCGATGCTGTCCAGGGCGTGGAATCCGCTCCAGACTTTGGAGACGTTTGTTACACGGATGCTCATCGGGTGTGCTCCTTTTTATCCGGCGGGGAGGCGGTCTCCATTCTTCGTACGATCCCTTCCTTGAGCACCAGGGTGATCACCGCGAACAGGGTCAGCAGCGAGGCCACCGCGAACGCCGCGGCGGTCTGGTACTCGTTGAACAGCACCTCGATGTGCAACGGGATGGTGTTCGTTCGCCCGCGAATGTGTCCGGAAACGACCGACACCGCGCCGAACTCGCCGATCGCACGGGCGGTGCAGAGGATGATGCCATAGGCGAGTCCCCAGCGAACACTCGGCAGAGTGACGCGGCGGATCAGTTTCCACCCCCAGGCTCCGAGGCTGACACCGGCGAGCTCCTCCTCCGGTCCGGCGGCCTCCATCACCGGGATCAGTTCGCGGGCGACGAAGGGGAGGGTGACGAATACCGTGGCGAGCACGATCCCCGGCACCGCGAAGACGACGCGGATTCCGTGCTCGAGCAGCCACGCTCCGAAAAGCGACTGAGACCCGAAGATGAGGACGAACATCAACCCGGTAACGACCGGCGAGATGGTGAACGGCAGATCGATCAGCGACAGCAGCACCGTTCGGCCGGGCGGGTTGTGCCGTGTGATCAACCAGGCGGCGGAGACACCGAACACGACGTTGATCGGCACCGAGATGAACACGGCGATCAATGTCAGTTTCAGCGCAGCCAGCGTGTGTGGGTGAGTCACCGCCGACCAGTAGGTACCCAGCCCCGCGCGAAATGCCGTGACGAAGACGATTGCCAGTGGCAGGATCAGCAGCACGAACATCACCGCTACGGTGAGGCCGATCAGGCAGATCCGCAGCCAGTCGATGTGTTCGATCCGCGAGACCGTTCCCTTCACCAGACGGGAGGTGTAT
The DNA here is from genome assembly GCA_043801585.1 of bacterium. Lineage (GTDB taxonomy): Bacteria > Electryoneota > Electryoneia > Electryoneales > Electryoneaceae > JAZDLX01. Next base: position 4,954 of record JAZDLX010000097.1, read on the forward strand.
CCTGCAACCAGCGCGTGGGCGGTCATTTCGCCTCCCTGCGCGAAATTGTCAGACGCTGGAGGGCGTTCAACCCGAGCAGCAGGGTAAAGGATCCGGCGAGCATCACCAGCGCGATCGCGGTCGCCCCTTGATAGTCGAATTCCTCCAACTGAGCGACAATCAGCAGCGAGGTTACCTCCGTTTTGAACGGCATGTTCCCGGCGATGAAAATCACCGAACCGTACTCCCCCAACCCGCGAGCCAGGGAGAGCGAAAATCCGGTGAGGATCGCGGGGAGCAACGTCGGCAGGGTGATCTTGCGGAACGTCGTCAACGGCCCTGCCCCCAGGCTGGCCGCCGCCTCTTCCAACGCCCGGTCGAAATCCTCGAGCACCGGCTGAACGGCCCGGACGACAAAGGGTATCCCGACGAACAGCATCGCCATCATGATGCCCGACGGAGTGAACGCCACCTTCAGCCCCAGTCCGCCCAACAAACTCCCCAGCCAGCCGTGGGGGGCGTAGAGGGTTGTCAGCGAGATCCCGGCGACCGCCGTTGGAAGCGCGAAGGGGAGATCGACAATGCCGTCGAGCAGCCGCCGACCGGGAAAGGAGTACCGGATCAAGGTCCACGCGAGCAGCACCCCGATGAGGCTGTTGAGGATGCCTGCGACCAGCGCGGCGGTGAAAGTGAGACGGTAGGTTGCCAATGCCCGTGGTGAGAGTGCGGCGTTTGAGAAAGACTCCCAGTTCATCCCCATCCCGCGGGCGACGAGGGTCGCCAGTGGGATGATGACAAACAGCGACAGGGCCGTCACCGTGACGCCAAGCGACAGGCCAAACCCCGGAAGCACTCTCAGCGGACGGGATTTCACCGTTTCCTCCCCTGCACCACGGCCATGATCGAATCGAAGAACCCGTTATCGTTGAAATGCTCCACCTGCGCCTTCGTCCACCCTCCGAATTCATTGATGGTGATCAGTTTCAGCTCTGGAAATTTTTTGCTGAAGAGCGCGAAGGCTTCGGGGCTGCGTGGACGGTAATGGTGTCTGCCCGCGAGTTTCTGGGCATCGGCGGAGTAGAGGTATTTCAGGTATTCGTCGGCGATTTCGCGGACGCCGTGACGGTCGGCGTTGGCGTCGATCAGGGCGACCGGCGGCTCGGCGAGGATGCTCACGGAGGGCACCACGAGTTCATACTTGTCCTCGCCGACATCCTGCACGAGCAGGAACGCCTCGTTCTCCCAATTGATCAGCACATCGCCGATGCCGGTTTGGGTGAAGGTGTTGCTCGCTCCCCGTGCGCCGCTGTCAAGGACCGGCACGTTCTTGTAGAAAGCTTCCATATAAGAAAGGATGCGTGTGGTGTCGCCGCTGTAGGCGCTGGCCGCCCAGGACCACGCCGCCAGGTAGCTCCAGCGTGCCGCGCCGGAGGTTTTTGGGTTAGGGGTGATCACCTGCACGTCATCACGGATCAGGTCGCTCCAGTCATGGATGTTCTTCGGGTTCCCCTTGCGGACGACAAACACCATCGTCGAATAGTAGGGGCAACTGTTTTCCGGCAGACGGGACTGCCACTGCACGGGCAGAAGGTCCGTGCGCGCGGCGATGGCGTCGATGTCCGAGGCGGTCGCCAGGGTTACCACATCCGCCTCGAGACCGTCGATCACCGAACGCGCCTGTTTGCCGGAACCGCCGTGCGATTGCTCGATGGTGACCGTCTGACCCTTCACCTCTTTCCAGTGCTCGGCGAAGAGTTGGTTGTATTCGCGGTAGAATTCGCGGGTGGGATCGTAGGAGACGTTGAGCAGGCGCAACTCGCCCTTTCTGGACGACCCGCCGCAACCGGAGAACCCGGTTGCCATCACGATGAACAGGGATGACAGTACCAACAGCGTTCGGAAACGTATGCAGCTGCTTTTCATGGCAGACCTCTCGGGTTAAAAGGAGTATTGAAAGGAGACCGTCAGCACTGTCTCATCGTTAAGGGTCCCGCGCCGAGCTTCCGGGAGAGTGTGCTCGAAGTCGATCAGCACGCGGCTGTTCTGGATGAAATACCAGTTCACACCCGCTCCCAACGCCACCGCACTTTTCGCCCGATCGTCAGGCGAAGCGAAACCGTTAAAGACTTTCTGACACACAGAGAAACCGTGGATGCGAGCTTTCCATTCGAGCGCCCCCCACGGCGAGTTTCCATCGATCACAACGCCCTTGAATCCCGGTTTTCCCCCGAGCACGAAGCTCCCGGCAACCTGCCACGCAGCCACGGTGATCCGGTCGTGAAACACTCCGCTGTTCAGCTCTGTGGTTGAGGCCATGTACTCGCCAAGCAGGGATGCGGTGCCGGAGGTGGCGTAGAACGAACCCTGCCAGCGGAACAGATCGCCGTCCGCGGATGTGGCTGTCGTGTTTCCTGAATAGGAGAAGAGGATGACACGTCCCGGCGATTTGAACTGGGTCAGGCCCGTGTCGTTCTTTCGCTGTCCATAAGAGACCGCACCGCTGAGCAGCAGGTTGACCTTTTCACCCATCAGGCTGCCGATCTGCGGTTTTACGCCGAGACGGAGAAAGGAATCGAAAGAGTCATCGGAATTGGTCTCCCCGGAGGCGCCGTCGGCTGTTCCATTGAAAAGGCCGATTTGGGTTTCAAGTGATTGATTAAAAAAGGTTTTGAGAAGTTGCACGCCGGTGTCACGGTTGGGGGCGACGCATTCGGTGAAGGCGCGCTCGAGAAAGAAGGTGGCCTTTGGCGATTGGAGACGTTCAAGCGCAAAGGGAACCTTCATTTTGCCGACACGAATGTTGAACCCATCAGGGAGCTTCACCTCGGCCCAGGCATCGAGAACGATGACCTTATCTCCAGCAAAATCAATCAGAGTGTAGGTGGAAACCCGGTCGGCGAGCCGAGTGGCGAAGCCGGGTCGAAAACGGCGCAAGGTGAAACCGTCGGCGACCGTCGTGTTGGACAGCTCCCCCCGGCCTGAAACCTGCAGATAGGCGGAGGGCTGGAAGGTGAAGGATTTGTCACCGGAACCCAGGATAAATCCTTTTGAACCAGCTTGCAGCGTGCCTTCCTCCGTCTCCGCCCACGACGTTGAAGCGGCGAATAGTAGGAGTAGAAGGATGGCCACTTGAAAGATGTTTTTTCGCGTTGCGGTAAACATGATGAAGTCCCGTGACGAAATTGTGACAACACGTTTTTCTTTGATAAATGGCAAGTATTGTGCCAGCGAGGGGGGGTGGGATTTAGATTGTTGAAAATAAAGCGAGTATAGTAAACCAGCGGGAGTATTGCGCCGGGGCGTCAGCCGTGATATATTATGGCTATGTAGGATATCTCAAGGGCAAACAGGGAAATATCACGGCGCCGGCCTCGGGCTCGCCGCCTAAAGTGGACGGCATAGGCCTCGTGCTCACCGTCTGGAATAAGGCACAGGCTTCGTACTCACCACTTGGAGAACGGTATGGACCTCGTACTCACTGCCTGGAGAGAGGTCTCGAGGCATCTCAACATCGAGGAGTCCTGTGCGAGGATCAGCGGACTGCTGCGCGATGAACTCGATCACGCGACGCTGATCATCCGGGGACTCGACATCGAACACAGCCGCGTGTTTACACTCGCCATCGATGTGACCAACGGCGACACCCTGGACCGGTTTCACGACCCGGAACCGTCCGAAGAGAAGTTCAAGCGGCTGCTGAGCTGGTGTTCCCGCCACGAAACGGTCCAGGTGAGTTCCGGTGCGGACCACCCTGCGAAGATGGCGCTGCCCCAAGGGCTCGGGTTTCTGGCGATTGTCGGGCCTCTTTTTGACGGGTCCGATGTGGTTGGGCTTGCGGTTTTCATTGCCCGGGCCGGTCGTGCGTTTTCCGAGTTGGCTGAAGAGCGGGTCGCCAGCATGCTCGAGCCGTTGACCGTTGCCGTCCGCAACGACCATCAACTCCACGAACTGCAGCGGTTGCGCGACGCGATGGAAGCGGACAACCAGGCGCTGCTCAAACGTCTTGGCCGTCAGGACATCACCGACGCGGTGATCGGAGGGGAGACCGGCCTCAAGGAGGTGATGAACCGCGTCCGTCAGGTCAGCCCCACCGATGTGCCCGTTCTGCTGCTGGGGGAGACCGGCACCGGCAAGGAGGTCGTCGCCCGCCTGCTTCATGCAAGTTCCGGTCGTGCGAACGGACCGATGCTACGGGTGAACTGCGGAGCGATTGCTCCGGGTCTGATCGATTCGGAGCTGTTTGGGCACGAGAAGGGAAGTTTCACCGGCGCTGTCGGCGACCACAAGGGGTGGTTCGAACGGGCGGACGGCGGAACTCTTTTCCTTGACGAGATCGGCGAGTTGACCCCGGATGTCCAGGTTCGCCTCCTCCTTGTTCTCCAGGACGGCGTGATCCAGCGTGTCGGCGGGCATTCCGTGGTGCATGTGGACGTGCGCGTTGTCGCGGCAACCCACCGTGACCTGTGGACGATGGTGGCCGAAGGCTCCTTCCGGGAGGACCTCTGGTACCGTCTCAGCATTTTCCCGATCCACCTCCCGCCGCTTCGCGCCCGCAAGCATGACATCCCCGCCCTCGCCGCGCATTTTGCTTCACGGGCTGGAGTGCGGCACGGCGGCAGTCCGCTGCACCTGACGGACAACGACATTCTGCTGCTGACCGAATATGATTGGCCGGGAAACGTCCGCGAACTGAACGCGGTGATCGAGCGTGCGGCGATCCTCGGGAATGGCCGGGTGCTGCACATCGCCCAGGCGCTGGGCTCACCGGGCGCTGTAGGGAGACCCGCGAAGGAGCAGCAGCCGTCATCGGAGTTCCTGACGCTCGAAGCGGCGGAAAGACAGCACATCGAATCGGCACTGCGCCTCCGACACGGTGTCATCGAGGGAGCCTTAGGCACCGCCGCACTCCTGAAAATCAATCCACACACCCTCCGTTCACGGATGAGGAAACTTGGAATCGACTGGAAGACGTTTCGAGGGCTGTGATTTGATCCCTTGCGGGGAAATGGCACCCTTATGTCATTGCGGGGAGGTGCATCAGCACGGACGAAGCAATCTCGCCTTTTTATCCATCGGTCTGATGCGGTGACTCCGGCAAACACTTACTGCGAGATTGCTTTGCTTCGCTCGCAATGACATCCTTTAAAATCCGGGATTGATCCGCCTTTGCAAAGGCTTCTGCGGAATGAGTGTCCCGAGCTACCGACTGGCATTGGTGATGACAAAAACGGGTTATTCACTGCGCGTAGCTTTCTATTGGTGCTTTCTCTCGGTGGGCGGGTAAGTTAGTTATTTTATGGAGTTCGATTCTGCGCAGGCGATCAGGATCACTATCTTGATTTCCTGATCGTTTTCGCTCGATTGCAGAGGCTCCTGACAGTTTGATCGGGAAGTTTTCAAGTTTATTGTGGCATTGGGAATAGCAGGCGTTCGAGAGAACGGTCCAATGCCGCAGGCTGTTGCGGTCGCCGGAGCGTTCCGTGCGGAAACCGCTGAACGAAACGGACGCACGATTTGCAACGACACCTTTTTATTGAGGCCGTCCATGCCGTCATACGCGGCGCAGATGTTGATCGGGAAAAAGGATGATGCAGGACAGGGGATTATCCCTACGCACCAGCTTTATTTCTCGCAGCAGACCTCTCCTTCATGGACTCTGATCGAAGAAACGGTCGATCGACCTGATTCCACCGGGGTGAGAAAAAAAGTCCACTGGACGACATCGGAAGACCACGCCCTCGAGGATGGGCTTCTGCTGCTGGGGATTCATCTTTTCAAGGACGGCGAGTTGCTTCGGATCGCAGAAGAGAGTCTGGCGAGGACAAGCGTTGACATTTTTAATCCCGATCAGCAGTTTGGCGAGCACCTCCTGGCGAAACTGCGAGCAAGGTGCAGGGACGTTTCAGGGGAGCTCACGTGTGTTCTGACGTTGTTTGTTGATTCTGTGCTGACCGGCCAGGCACGAATGCTGAATGACTACGCGATGGATATCGAGCTCTGTCTTTCCCCGGTACTGCACCAGACATCCGTACGAATCTGACGTAACAGGACGAATGACGGGCCACCCAGGTTAGGAGGGCGTGGGAGTAGGGCGGCCGTCCCTGGCCGCCGTTGCGGGCACGGAGGCCCGCGCCACTTGAATGGATGCCCAAGGGAAGGTGAAAACAAATTGGAGATCACCGCGTGCCGACAAGTCGGCACTGGTGATGACAGATAAGATCAGTTTGAGTGAAAATTTGAGTGAAAAGTAGATAAGAAAGGTTTCAGACAGTTTGACTGAAACAGACTTCCAAACTGTCTGTTGACCAACTTAAGAGGGGAGACGTTTTCATGCCGGCACAGGGAAATCCGAGGATCGCTATCGGTGCGGATCATGGCGGGTTTTCTCTGAAGGAGGAGTTGAAAAAGTTCCTTGCGGATGAAGGCTATGCCGTCATCGACTGCGGAACGCACCACACCTCCTCCGTCGACTACCCCGTCTTCGCGCGTCTCGTGGCGGAGAAAGTCTCTTCAGGCGAGGCGAAATTCGGCATTATGATCGACGGCGCGGGGATCGGCTCCTCGATGGTTGCGAACAAGATCCGAAACATTCGGGCGGCGCTGTGCTACGATCTTTCGACCGCGAACAACGCCCGGGAACACAACGACGCGAACCTCCTGACCCTCGGGGCGGGCTTGATCGGATCGAATCTTGCGAAACAGATCGTAAAGACGTTCCTTACAGTCGAGTGTACCGAAGACCGTCATAAAAAACGGGTCGCAATGATTGACAGTATCGACCAGGGACGGCCGATCCCATCCGCCCTACCGAATCCTGAAAGTTCACCGGTCGAGAAACCGGAACCGTCAGCGAGTGGAGAACCAACCGTGCCCGATGTATCCAGTGGCGACATCCTGAGGATCGCCGAGCGAGTGAAGGAATTGATGGCGGTGCAGGGAATGTCCGCTGCCGGGACAACCGGCTATGTCTGTGGAGATGAAGCCTGCACGCTTTGCGGCCTGTGCGCGATCAAGGCTCCCGCCTATGTGCGCCAGATGATCGAAATGGGCGCGGGGCGGATCAGCCTTGCTCCCGGGGATGGCGAAGTTCCGAAGGACATCGCAAAGTACATCGATCACACCTTGCTCAAACCCGACGCCACCGAAGCCGACATCCGTAAACTGTGCCGGGAAGCGCGCGAGTTCGATTTCGCCTCCGTTTGTATCAATCCCTGCTGGGTGAGCATCGCGAAGCAGGAGCTGAATGGCTCGGACGTGAAGGTATGCACGGTAGTCGGTTTCCCCCTCGGAGCGCACATGAGCGATGTCAAGTCGATGGAGACCCGTCGTGCGATCCGTGACGGCGCCAGCGAGATCGACATGGTGATCAATATCGGTGCGTTGAAGAGCGGCGACCACGAACAGGTGTACAACGATATCCGGTCGGTCGTTGAAGCGTGCGAGGACGGCGGTGTCATGAGCAAGGTCATCATCGAGACGGTTCTGCTTACCGACGACGAAAAACGCACGGCCTGCGAACTGTCGAAACGCGCCCGAGCGGATTATGTCAAGACTTCCACGGGGTTCGCCGGCGGCGGGGCGACGGCGGAGGACATTGCCCTGATGAGCAGTATCGTCGCCGCAAGCGGGATGGGTGTCAAGGCGTCCGGCGGCATCCGTGACTTCAGTGACGCACAGAAGATGATCGATGCGGGGGCGACACGGATCGGCGCCAGCGCCGGAGTCAAAATCGTTCAGGGTTCGAAAAAGGTTACCGTTTCCGAATGAACGGAAGCTGTTTGCGATAAAGAAGGAGTCCATCCTTGGTAGATTTGCGAGCATACGTCTTTCTCGACAATCTTCAACCGCAGCACGCGGCGTTCATGGGGACTGTCGCATCCGGTTTTCTCCCAATCGCCGGGATGGCGTGCCTTTACGTCGAGATTGCCCCGGGGATCGAGATCAACCGGATTACCGACATCGCGCTGAAATCGACGAATGTCACCCCCGGGATGCAGATTGTCGAACGTCAATTCGGGATGCTGGAGATCCACTCGTTTTCACAGGCGGACGTCCGCCAGGCGGGCTCCGCGATCCTCGGTGCGCTGGACCTGAAAGAAGAGGATCGCTGGAAACCGAAAATCTATTCCAGCCAGGTGATCCGCAAGGTGGACGATCACCAGACCCAGTTGATCAACCGGATGCGCCACGGCAACATGATCATGTCGGGGCAGACGCTGTATGTGATGGAGGTGCAGCCGGCGGCGTACGCGGCGCTGGCGGCCAACGAAGCGGAGAAAGCGGCGGAGATCAACATCCTCGAAGTGCGCGCTTTCGGCAGTTTCGGGCGGATCTACCTTGGCGGCGAGGAACGGGACATCAACGTCGGCTACCAAGCGGCGATAAAGGCGGTCGAGGAGGTCAACGGGAAGGTGGTGGAGTGAAGGGTGTGTAGCCCGCCTGCACATTCACGCTGTTGGACAAGCCGGGCCACACACTCAACTGCAAAACACAGATCCTGTGTTGCACGCACTTCGTGCATACGAGCTTGCGCCTTCGGAGCTGCGGTTCACTACGTTCAGGATGACTGTAAGGACGAATGAGAATAAATCCTGTTTGCAGGCAAACAGGGGGCACAACACAAACAAGGGAACAACGCAGAACAAATGTACCAGGTACATTGAAAGCTGCAGAGGGGATGATTGTAAAAACAGTGAACCAGAGAATTACCTGGTACATTTTTCCCGTAAGAGTATTTTAGAGGACAGGAAAAACAACAGATTCACAAAACAGATACACGGTTGGAGGATGAGATGGCACAAGCGCTTGGAATGATTGAAACTCGCAGCTTTGCGACGGTCGTTGAGGCTGCGGATGCGATGGTCAAGGCGGCCAAGGTGGAACTCGTAGCCTACGAGAAAACCGGCGGCGGGTATGTCACGGCGATCATTCGCGGTGATGTCGCCGCAGTCAAGGCTGCCTGCGATGCCGGCCGTGCCGGTGCCGCTCGTGTCGGCGAAATCGTAACGGTCCACATCATCGCGCGTCCGCATGAGAACGTGGATGAGATCATGCCGATCAACAAGGCCAAGGGTGCGCCCAAGGGCACGAAGTAGCGGCTGCAGGAGGAGACCATGGTCCTGGCCAAAGTGACGGGCACGGTTGTGTCCACACGTAAAGAAGCCAGTATGGACGGTTTGAAATTCCTGATCCTGCGGCAGGTGGATGTGAACGGCAAGGAGACCGGCGGTTTCGTTGTCGCGGCGGACGCCGTTGGCGCCGGTGTCGGAGAGATGGTTCTCTATGCCAGCGGAAGCTCCGCACGACAAACCGTGGCGACCGACAAACGTCCCTGTGACGCGGTGGTCATGGCCATCGTCGACAGTTGGGAAATTGACGGCAAAGTGCTGTACAGGAAGGGCGATGAGTAGCAGAGCAGGGACGGTAGAAGGGACTGTTTGTATCATTCGTTTGAACCCTGCGAAGTGTCCGGAATGCCCAGACGAAGGAAGCAAACTGTCCCAGTACTGGCACTGTCGTTCAATTGCAGTCAGAGAGGTCGCGGATGTCTCAATTGTCCAATGAGCAGGTGGACGTTGTCGCCAGGCAGGTGCTGGAGGCGTTGGGAGTTTCCCTTTCCGGAAATGTCCGGAAGGTTCCCGATGTCCCTCCGTTGCCGGTGGGAGACCCGTCCAAGGCCCAGCCGGTCCCCACGGTGGATCCCTCCGGCGTGCAGGGAATATTCCCGGATGTCGATTCCGCCGTGGCGGCAGCCCGCAAGGCGCACCTGGCGTTGATGGAGATGAGTCTCGAAAAACGGGAAGAGATTATTGCATCCATCCGGGCGAAGATGCTCAAGTACGGCGAGTACCTCGCGCGCAAGGCCCAGAAGGAAACCGGGCTGGGCCGGGTTGAGGACAAGGTGCTGAAGAATGCCCTGGTGACGACGAAAACGCCGGGTACTGAAGTGCTCAAACCCACCGCCTACACCGGCGACCGTGGGTTGACCCTGATTGAGCTGGCTCCCTACGGCGTTATCGGCGCGATCACCCCGGTGACCAATCCCACCTCGAGCATCATCTGCAACACCATCGGCATGGTCGCCGCGGGGAACGGCATCGTGTTCAATCCGCACCCGAGCGCGAAAAGCGTCTGCAACGAGAACATCGTCCTGATCAACGCAGCAATCACCGCTGCCGGTGGACCTCCCAACCTGGTGACAGGAGTGGGCAATCCCACCATCGAATCCGCGCAGGAACTGATGAAGCACCCGGGAATCCGGCTGCTGGTGGTCACCGGTGGCGCGGGAGTGGTCAAAGCGGCGATGGCGAGCGGCAAACGCGCGGTCTGCGCCGGTCCCGGCAACCCTCCGGTGGTCGTTGATGAGACCGCCGACCTCGACCTGGCGGCGGAGAAAATCGTTTTCGGCGCCTCGATGGACAACAACATCATCTGCGTCGACGAGAAGGAAGTCTTTGTCGTCGAGTCGGTTGCCGACAGCCTGATCCAGAAGATGCTGAACCACAAGGCGGTGCTCGTTCCCAAGGACAAACACCGTGCGCTCGAGAATGTGATTTTCCTCCAGCAGAACGGTCCCCGCAAGCCCGCGGTGATGAACAAGGAGATGATCGGCAAGAACGCCGCCGACATCCTTGCGAAAATTGGGATGCATGTCGATCCGGGGGTGCGGCTGGCGATCATGGACGTGGAGGAGGATCACCCGCTCGTCTGGTCGGAGCAGATGATGCCGGTGCTGCCGGTCGTTCGAGTTAAAGACGTGGACCGGGCCATCGACCTCGCGAAAGAGGCGGAGCACGGATTCGGCCATTCCGCGATCATGTACTCGCGGAACATCGACAAGTTGAGCCGCATGGCGCGGGAGATCAACTGCAGCATTTTCGTGAAAAACGGTCCCGCAGTGGCGGGGCTGGGGTACGGCGGAGAGGGGTACTGCTCCTTTTCCATCGCGAGTCCGACGGGAGAGGGGTTGAGCTATTCCCGGACTTTCGCGCGTGAACGCCGTTGTGTGCTCGTTGACCATTTCAGGATCGTCTGATGAAACGATATCCAGCTATTGCCCTGATCGAGTATTCCAACGTCGCCAGCGGTATCCACGCCGGAGACGCGATGATCAAACGGGCGCCGATTGCGATGCTGCGAACAGGCACAGTTTCGCAGGGGAAGTACCTGGTGCTGATCGGCGGGGAAGTAGCTCCTGTCGAAGAGGCCTTCGCCGAAGGTGTCAGCAACGGCGGCGAATCCGTTGTCGATTGCGTCATCCTGCCACAGGTCCATGACCAGGTATACGACGCCGTGCTCGGGATGCGGATGCTCTGCAGGGAGACGGCGGTCGGGATTGTCGATACAAGAACGGTTTCGGCAATCATCCGATGCTCCGACGCCGCGGTCAAGGGTGCGGCAATCGACATCGTCGAGATGCGGCTCGGCGATCAGCTCGGCGGCAAGGCCTTTGCCATTTACAACGGCTGTCTCGAGGATGTCGAGGCCGCCGTGGCGATCGCAAAAGAGCGGGATGAAGGGCTGAATTCCATCATCAGAACGACCATCGTGCCTAAACTGGACAGCGAGATGGCGAAACAGATCGATACCACCACCCAGTTCAACAGGGCGGTGACCCAGACCCTCAGCGACGGAGAGCGAGAGGATGCTGCTCGGTAAGGTCATCGGCACGGTCACGCCTTGCGTGGTCTATGAGGGGCTCGAGTCCGTCCCGCTTCTGCTTATCCAGCCGCTGGACAAACTGCAGCAGCCGGAAGGCTCTCCGCTCGTCGCGGCGGACAGCACGCGGATGGCGGGTCCGGGCGAACTGATCTACTTCGAGGGCGGGCGTGAGGCGGCGCTGTTTCTCGATCCCTGGTTCGTGCCGGTGGACCACACCATCGTCGGCATCGTGGACGGCGTTCATCATCTGAAGGGCGGAGAAGGATGATCCTCGGACGTGTCAGCGGTGCGATTCATTCCACCATCAACCACCCTTTCTACGACGGCAAGCGGCTGCTGATCGTTGACCGCATCAATCCGGACGGTACCGACACGGGCAAATACCTCATCGCCATCGATTCAGTGGACGCTGGGACGGGCGAAACTGTGCTCGTCATCGACGAGGGCAATTCCGCACGCCAGATCGTGGACGACAGCACCGCCCCCCTCCGCTCGATCATCATCGGGATTGTGGATTCTGTGGAATAACAATCATTTATAACGTCCTTCTGCGGTCCTGACTCCTTATCGTCGTAACCTCCACGAGACAGAATTCACAAATTCCTTGTCTAATCAGGAGCGAATCTCTTGACTTGCGATAGTTCAGAAAATATTATGCAAACGTTTGCGTAAAACGTTTGCATCAAACGGAGAAACGCATGCATTCCGTCACTGACGGACAGAAGGAAGATCCTTCACATCGCTCACGGGCTGTTTCTCGCGCTACGGTTGTTTCCGCACTGATTTCCGTGACGATCCCCCTGCTGTTCAGCCTGGTCCTTGCCGGCTGTTCACGATCCCATGACGGTAATGGGCGGGTGCTGGCGACGGTGGGCAAGACCACCATTTCCCTCGCCTCCCTCAATTCCCGATTGTCAAATCTCCAGCTGCGGATTGGCATTCCGGACAATGGCGACACCCGAAAACAGTTACTGCAGGGGATGATTGACGACCGCCTGCTGCTGCTCGAGGCGCAGTCGAGAGGGCTGGATCGGGATGCCCGGGCGAAGGCGTACCGTGCATCTCTTGAGCAACGCATTCTGCTTGACGAGTACGCTCGCCGCCATGTGCTTGTGTCGATTACGGTCAGCGAGGGGGAGTTGGAGACCCTCTTTGTCCGGTTGAACACAAAGGTCGAAGCGCGTCACCTTTTTGCGCAAACGTTTGCACAGGCGCGTGCCTACCGTAACCGCCTGCTTCAAGGAGAGAGTTTCGAGGAGCTTGCGAAAGAGGCGTTTACCGATCCCCGGTTGCGAAACAACGGCGGACTCCTGGAACCGTTTTCCGTGGACGAGATGGACCCCGCATTTGAACGCGCCGCCTTTGAACAGCCGTTGTACAGCATTTCCGAACCAGTCGAGTTGAAACACGGCTACAGCATCATTCAGGTGCTGTCGAGAACGACCCGGCCGCTGTTGACCGAGCAACAGTTCATCGAGAAGAAGCAGGACCTCGAAAAATTCCTGCGAGCCCGCAAGCGACCCGAAGCCTTCAAACGTCATGCCGATTCTCTTCGCACCAACGTCCTTCACCTTGAATTCGATCCAGTTCTGTTGTCAGCCCTTTTCCAGGAAATGCAATCCGCACGAAATGCCGAGGGACCCCTGATACAGGTTGTCCGTTCTCAACTTGATCCGGAGATGGCCGGACGGACCCTTGCGCGGGTACAGTCCGGCAAAGTCACCGTGGCGGAGGGGGTCGAGCTCTTGAAACAGGCGACTTCGTCGGAACTGGAATGGGTCCTCAGCAGCCGGGATCTCGAGGATCTGATTGCGGGCGTTCTGTTGCGGGACCGGATGCTTGCCATTGCCCGCAAGGAAAAACTTCACAAAACGAATAGCTACAACTCCTCGGTAAACGAGGAGTTCGACATGTATCTGGTGCAGAGGATGAGCGACTCCATTGTCGCCGAGAGCGAGATCCCGATGGACACCCTCCGCGCCTTTTTCAACCGCAATTCGTTCCTCTTTCGCCGCCCCGACGCCATCCAATTGAAAGGCATCCAGGTGACGGATGCGCGGACGGCTGATGAGATCGCCCGGCGCCTCGAAAACGGGGAGAGCTTCGCGGATCTCGCCAGCCGTTTTTCCGTTCACCCGGAGAGCGCCGCACGCGGCGGAGACCTGGGGGTGTTCACCAAAGCGAGACTCGGACCGCAGGTATACGGTGTCTGGGCACTGCAACAGGGGGACTGGATCGGGCCGGTGAAGACGGAAAACGGGATGTTCAGTTTCTTCCAGGTCACGGATCGTCTGGCGGCGAGAATCGCACCATTCGATGAAATCATTCCGGATGCAATCCGTGAGTACAGGAAGATGTACCGACAGCAAATCCTTTCGGACTTCGCCGGTCAACTTCGTCGGAACACCATCGTCAAGGTCAATGAAGAGGTATTGCTGCAGCCGCGACATGAAAGCGAAGGAGCGCTATGAACGACTTCGCAAAAGGTGTTGTTCTCACATTTCTGTTGCTGATGATTCCGGTGCTTCCGGTTGTTGCACAAACCGGTGGCAAAATCGTCGGCAGAGTGGTGGACGCGACGAATGACGATCCGATGAGCGGAGCCAATATTCATATTCGCGGCACCTCGCTGGGATCGTCAACGGATCTGGACGGACAGTATTTCATCCTCCGTGTACCGCCGGGAATCTGCACCATCGAGGTCTCCTACGTCGGCTACAAAACATCAGTCATCGAGAACGTGTCGGTGTCCATCGGCCTGACGACGACGTTGAACGTGAAGATGACGCCGACGGCGATTCAGGCGGGGGAGGAGGTGATCTATATCGCCGAGCGTCCGCTGGTGCGGAAGGACCAGACCTCGATGGAGTCGCACGTTCGTTCCGAGGATATCGAGTTGATGCCGGTCGAAGACTTGAACGATGTACTTGACATGCAGGCGGGAGTGACCCGTGACGCGACGGGCGGGCTGCACATCCGCGGGGGGCGGTCCACGGAGGTCAATTACCTGGTCAACGGAATCAGCATCACCGACGATTACAACAAGGGGCAAGCCCTCGCGGTGGCGAATGAAGCCATCGCCGAGTTGCAGATCATCAGCGGCACCTTCAATGCCGAGTATGGCAACGCGATGAGCGGGATCATCAACCTGGTGACGAAGGGTGGATCGAACACGTATACCGGTCGGGTTGAGACGGAATTCGGGGATTACGTGAGTTCGCGGACGGAGATCTTTCCCCACATCGACAGCGTCTCGCCGACGGCAGTCTCCAATTTGACCGCCACGCTCAGCGGGCCGATCGTCCGTGACAAGTTGACGTTTTTCGTTTCCGGACGCAGATCGCAAAACGACGGCTGGATATACGGGGAGCGGCGCTACCTGCCGCAGGGGCGGGGCAGAATCGTCAACGACAGCACCACGATCGCCACATTGGGGGACGGCGCCTGGGTGCCGATGAACAACAACGGATCGTCCAACGGCCAGGCGGTCCTGCAGTGGCAGATCTCGCCGAAGATGGTTCTGAAGAGCGATTTCCTTGGCAGCGTCGCGAAGAGACGCAACTACGCCCACGATTACCGATACGACCCGGACGGCTACGGAACCAACCACGACTTCGGCCATACGGAGATGTCCAAGTTCACCTACATGTTTTCGCACAAGACGTTCATCGAGGCCTCCCTGGCAAATCGTGAAAACGGCACATCCTATTCGTTGTACGACGATCCGACCGATTCGCGGTATGTCCACCCCGATTCCCTGCTGCACCCTTCCTACACCTTCAGGAAGGCTGGAACTGACACGGTGTTCTTCAAACGCACCACGACCAGCAGGATCGCCAAGGTGGACTGGACGAGCCAGGTCAATTTACAGCACCAGGTCAAATCGGGACTGGATCTGCAGACGGATCGGATTTTCTACGAAAGATTTACCCTGATCCCGGCGGTGGACGCGAACGGGCAGGAGATCGTACCGTTCCAACCGTCGGTTCTCGATGTCAGCGAAGCGGACCACGACCGGTACGTCCGAACGCCGTGGAAGTTCGCCGGATACGTGCAGGACAAGATCGAATTCGAGAGTGTGGTGATCAACATCGGACTGCGCTACGACTGGTTCGATCCCCAGGGGAAGATCCCGAACGATGCGGCCGACCCGAACATCTACCGGCCGCTGAAACTTTCGCACAAATACCATGACCTGAACGGGGACGGGACGATTGACCTCGCCGAACAGGTTCCGGAGAATGAATTCAGCCTCGCCGAGCGTGAGAGTTTCTGGTACCACGGCACGACGACAAAGAGCCAGCTGAGCCCGCGTTTCGGCATCGCCTATCCGATAACCGACAAGGGGGTGATTCATTTCTCCTACGGCATTTTCCAGCAGATCCCGGAATACAGCCTGCTTTTCGACAGTGACGAGCGCAAGCTGTTCGAGGCTGCGAAAATCTACGGTCCATTCGGGAACCCGGACCTGAAGCCGCAACGGACGACGATGTACGAGATCGGCCTTGCGCAGCAGCTGACGGATCAACTGGCGATCAACATCACGGGTTTCTCGCGTGACATTCGCAACTGGATCAGCAGCAGCGCCCAGATACCCACCTATGTCGCGGGCGTCTCGTATGTGACGATGATCAACCGGGACCTGGCGAATATTCGCGGAGTGACAGTCCAGCTCGAGGGGAGGATCTCGAATCAATTCCGGATCACCGGCGACTACACCCTGCAGATCGCCGAAGGAACGAACTCGGCGCCCGAGGACGAATACTGGGCGCAGTTGAACGAAGAGGAACCGACGAAGGTGTTGACGCCGTTGAACTGGGACCAGCGACACACCTTCAACCTGACGGCACATTACGGAGGGGAGTCCTACGGGGTGACGGTGCTCGGACGGTACAACTCGGGCCACCCCTACACGCCGGAGATCCTGACGGGCGAGCTGACGGGCCGCAGCATTCTCGCCGGGCTTGCGGAAAACAGCCGGCGGATGCCGTCAGGCTTCAACATTGACCTTTACGCCTACTACGCGATCGACATCCCCGGCGGCAAGATCCAACTTTCCCTGCAGGTGAAGAACCTGTTCGATGCCGCGAACCCGACATCTGTGTTCAGGGACACCGGCCTAGCGAATTACACCGTCAACGAAAGTCTCGTGGCCGGCGCCGACGAGGGGTATTTCATCCGGCCCGATTACTACTCCGAACCGCGATCGATGCTGCTGGGAGTGCGCTATGAGTTTTAAAACGGTATACAGAGGGGGGAGACCACACCCACGTGACCTGATTCGCGGAACGTTCCTTGCGTTGATGCTGGCGCTGCCGCCTTTCGTTTCACTCGCCCAGATCGAAGGACATGTTCCCTCCGATCAACGCGGCAATTCCACCTTCCGCCGGTTTACCAACATGGATGGCAATTCAATCCGAGCATCGGTTTTCAACACCGGCATTTCCGGCGGTCCGAACGAGTGGCCGGAAGCCGTTCCCTTCGAATATCCCAAGAACACCGGCCGCATCTATGTCTCGATCGTAGGGATCTGGATGGGCGGCGAGGTGACGGACGATTCGGGCAATCCGCTGAAGATCATTGACATGCCGATGTGGCGTGAAAGTCCAGCGGGCCAGTCGTGGACGATGGAGCCGGTTCAGGGATTCCTCAATCCGGATGCGACGGATTTCGCCCGGAGTGACGATCCGGAATCGTGGCCTCCGGCGAGCGAGGGCGGATGGCGGGACAAGCGGGACGATCCGGTTGATCCGGGGTGGGTCGGTTCGTGGAATGGATTCTTCGGCAAAGACATATTCAACGCCGATCTCGAGCTTTATTACCGCACCAGCGACGACAGCTACGACCGTTACAACTATCTCCCGGATGAAACCGACCTCACCCGTCACGGCCTGGCATTGTTGATGGATGTGAGAACGCTTGCGTGGACCCAGATCCTGATCAGCGACGTGGTTTTCTTCATCCATGACATCAAGAACGACGGGACGAAACGGATTCCGAAATGCTCCTTCCTGATCTTTCTTGCGGACTACGTCGGTGGTGACGGAACGGATGACGAGCCCTACGTGGACATCCAGACGGACATCGCCTTCCTTACCGATCTCGATCGCATCGGAACGGAAGAGTTTGGATCGAATCCAGTGGGCGTGGCGTCCGTCAAGTACCTGGAGACGCCGGGCAACCAGGTGGACGGGATCGACAACGACGGGGACGCCGACGATCCGGAACTGTCGTCGATCCTCAACGGCATCGACGGCGACATCAACGTACGGGTGCCGCTGTTCACGGCGGACGATTTCCAGCCGCGCTTCATCAGCCCCGGCGACACCATCGTGCTGATTGACGATTCGACTTTCAGCCGGATCATCACCACCTATCCTTCAGGCGGCGGATCGGTGGTATCGCAGGGGAGAACCATTGACCTTCCCGCGGGCGGGAAGTTCGTCGAGGAGGACACATCGGCCAATTCGCTCGATGACGACCTGGACGGCCTGATCGACGAACGGGAGACGCTGCACCTTTACCGTTTCGACGAGATTTCCGGAACGGAAAAACCGGTGCGTTTTATTAATTACCTCTCCTTCGTGCCTGGCGATACAATCAAGCGAGGATTTGTCGTCGCCGGCACCGGCGTCGAAATGAACTACCAGAACGTCGCTCCAATGATTGACGAATCCCGTGACGACGGATTCGACAACGACGGCGACTGGGATCTCATCTCGAACGACACGGGACTCGACGGAGTGCGTGATACGGACGATCCGGGGGAGGGGGACGGCTTGCCCACCAGCGGCACCGGAACGGATTTCCCCGGCGAGGCGAACCTCGACAAGACAGATGTCAGCGAGACAGATGCCATCGGCCTGACCGCCGCCTCGCAGGTCCAGGTGGGTCAGGTGTCGTTCCAGTCCCAGGATCAGTTTCTGTGGCAGCAGTTCATGGTACCGGGACAGTTCAACCTGCCTCGTCCGACGGGAGAGTACGACACCTACGTATCGAG
>JAZDLX010000173.1:0-2485 GCA_043801585.1 bacterium
TTGCCGCAAAGCGGCACCGGCGCTTCGAATGCTTCACCTACGAAACGCAAGATTATGTAATTATTGATACTTAATATTTGCACGGCTTGACTTGAGATTGACCTGCCATCTCACGTAAAATCACGTCTCGCTTCCTTCCTCAACAAAACGTCACCCTCGATGAAAACGCTGGAGTTCTAACGGTAATAATTGTTGTTATCCCCTCGATACTTGTGGTATGGTTGACAGAAATTTGGACATTCAGTTCTGTGGGGGGTAGGGACACACGGATGCATAGTTGAAATGCTGCGGCACCGTCGGGAAACCAGGCAGTAAGGTGTTCGAAGATTCCATCCGTGTTTCCCACAGACAGGGTTCTGACGCTGCTTTTGTGGCAGGACGAAAGACAGATTCTGGATCTTGACAAGGACGGCGAGTAAGACGAGTGAGAAGTTGGACAAGCCCGTCTTCACTCATGGGGTTTCATCAGAACCAAAGTCACAGTTTCCTAGCGGCAGGTGGTGTCTATGCCCGGTGCTTACGCCCACATCACACTGGTCAACGAACTGAAGGAACCGCAACGCCTAGAGGCCGTTCCCCGCTTCCCGGCTGAGGCGATCTCCGCCCTGCTTGATTACTTCAAGTTCTGCGAACTTGGAGCAGTCAGTCCAGACTACCCGTATCTTGCGATCGGCGACGGGGACGCCAAAAAGTGGGCGGACATCATGCACTACACCCAAACCGGGCATGTCATACAGGCGGGGGTGAAGCGGCTCCAGTCCTTGGGAGGGGAAACACAGAGGAAGTGCCTTGCGTGGCTCATGGGTTACACGGCCCATGTCACGACTGACATGACCATCCACCCCGTCGTCGAGCTGAAGGTCGGGTCCTACCAAGGACACGAGAAGGCGCACCGGATCTGCGAGATGCACCAGGACGCCTACATCTTCCAGCGGCTGAACCTCGGAGAGGTCGGCGTGTCGGAACATCTCGACTCGGGGATCGCCACCTGCCGGGATTCAGCCGACCCCGACCTGCTCGACCGTGACATCGTCTTCCTCTGGATGGGGATGATGCAGGACGTCCATCCGGATGAATTCGTAAATAACCGGCCGGATATCGACAAGTGGCACTGGGGGTTCAAGTTCGTGATCGGGAAGATCGCGGAGGAGGGAGACCGTCTCTTCCCGCTGGCGCGGCATGTGGCGGTTGGCGAGGGGTTGACCTATCCGCCCAAGGAAGATGTCGACCAGCAGTACATTACGGGGTTGGCTATACCTGGCGGCAAGAGGATGGACTACGACGCAATCTTCGCCGATGCGATCCGAAACGTTGCCGGAATCTGGCAGGTGGTCGCGAGCGGAGCGATGCAGGGGCGGCAGACGTACCTTTCGAAAATTGGGAACTGGAATCTCGACACGGGCCGCGACGAGAGCATGCGGCTTGTCTTCTGGGGGATGGCATGAGACGCAACCTCGTCGTTCGTTCAATCGTTCTCTGGCTCGTCATATCCGCATCAGCCGGCTGCGCGGCAGTCCGCGCGGCCGATTCGGACAAGATGTACGTGCTCGGCTCCGTGCTCACTAAGTTGAGCGCATCCGTGGAATCGACGGTCCGGTACAAGAATCCACCCGAAGGGATCGGCGACGTGGAACTCCTTGCCCTTTCCACAAAGCACGACCCGGGTTTAATGGAGCCTTTCGCCGACTACACGGTTCACGTTTCGCGCCAGGACGGACACGCGATCCTCCTCGTGTGCGACAAGGTGGGGAAAACCGGGCTGCTGGAGGACGCCGGATGCAGTTCCGAAATGGACAGGCACCTCTGGAAGGAGAACCCGCCGAAGCCGTGCGAGTTCACCCTGAAGGCGAAGGATGTATGCCCGCAGGCGGCTGCACAGTGAAAGCCTGGTAGCTAACGACAAGCACTCAGGGGGAAAACAGGCGGTGAACGGAGAAAACAAACATCAACCTTCAATATTCGGAGAAACAGGTCTACTCGACTCAAGTATTATAAAAGGTAAATCCGTTGAAATGAAAGGGGGCTTCTAATGAAATCAAAATCAAATCTAAATGGGAAAAGTAAAAAGTGCTTACAGAAATTATATGCGGTCGGCAAAGAAATTACTGATATTATTGATACTCTAAAGAAAGTGGAAACATTGCTGAAAGAAATTATTAATACTGAAAAATTTGAAAATGGTTATCCGAATCCTGGAACAAAAGTGACCGGAGATTCAAAACAAAAATGCATGATCGATGGCGTTCCGAAACGTATTGAATTCGGGCTAAATCACTTGATATTTTACATCGATTTCACTCTGTTAGCGCCAGAAAATGACGGGGTAAATGATATTAAAGGTTGCATGATCTACGGTGTGAATAGATCCACTTGCTTCACAAAATGTGTTTTCCCCAATAAAACTGTTGACAAGGTTGCATCTGACAAGGTTACATGTGAAAATTGTGAGCGTATTTCAAGATGCGACAGGCTTGAAGATAAACCC
>JAZDLX010000188.1:0-7923 GCA_043801585.1 bacterium
CCACGGGGCTCTGTGACATCGCCATGTGGAGCTTGCGCAGATCCTCGGCGAACTTGAGCTGCCGGGTGATGTCGGTGGTAATCCCGATCACACCTTGCAGGTTCCCATCCCCGTCCAGAATGGGTGAGTCGTGCACCATCCCCCTGAACCGGCTTCCATCCCGTCGCTGGAGCGAATACTCACCGGACCAGCTCTTTCCGGTGGCAAGGCGCCGCATGATTTCTCCGGCATCCCCCTCCAATTCAAACGAAGGAGTGGTCTCGACGATCTTGCGTCCGAGCGCCTCTGCCGCGCTCCAGCCATAAAGCTGTTCTGCCGCCTCGTTCCAGTAAATGATCTTGCCTTGTGCGTCCGTAGCAACCACCGACTGGTTCACCGCCTCAAGGAGCTGCGACTGGAAAAGAATCCGTTCCTCCTCGGCCAGCAACCGCGAGATGTCCCGGATCAGACCGATGAAACCGACGAAACCCCCAGACGTATCGTACCGATAGAATACTTTTGTCTCTCCCGGGAAGACATCACCGTTCGCTCGCTTGTAGTTGACCGTGAAGAGGAAATCCGGATCATCGCGGTGCTTACGGATCACCCGTCCCATCTTCTCGTACAGATCCCGGTTTTCGTAGATGGAATGAGTCTGTTTCCCTATAATCTCTTCAGGTTTGTAGCCGAAGAGATTGCTGAAGGCCGGATTACAGTCGACGATCTTTCGGTGCACATCTACCACAACGAGGGCATCACGAATGCTGTTGAAAAGTGAGAGGTAGCGCTCCTTCTCGGCGTGCAATACTTTTTCTGCTTTCTTCGCGTCTGTGATATTACGCAGGCCGGCAAGGTAGACCGGCGCTCCTTCCCAGGTGCTCTCCGCGGCGTTCATTTCAACGTAGAGGAGCTCACCATCCGGTTGGACGATTGTGACATCCGTCAGTTTGCCTGCGCCCACTGGGAAACCGAATTGAGACCCGATGATCTCCTCCGCGCTTCTGCCAAGGATTATTTCGGCAGCCCGGTTGAGGTAGCGGGCGATACCCTGGTGATCGATGACAACGATGCCATCAGCAGCCTCGGCGACCATTCTCCGGTATTGCTCCTCGGCGGATTGGAGCTCCAGCTTCGACCTCCAGTTTTCGGTGACATCGCGCCAGGAAACGATCAGGTTATCCCGCAACCGGGATGCTCGAACATTGAATGATCGGCCGATGTGTTTTCCATCAAGATCCACCTCGAGCCAGTAATTATCTGCGACGAAAGGCACGCCACTCTTGAGGACATCAATCAGTTCGACAAGGTGACCGGACATTACCACGGTGGGGAAGACCTCGCTCAACCGCTTGCCGATCATCTGATCGCGACTCATCTGATTTGATTGCTCCGCGGCCTGGTTGACGTAGACGTATTCGAGATCCACGATCTCGCCATTCTCGTCGTGGACCGGTTGAAACGAGGCGAAGCTGTTAATCATGTTTTCGATCGAGAGACGGAAGGTTTCCTCACTCTCGCGAAGCTGCTGCAGGACCGCATGTTCATAAGTCTTGTCGATAAACGTATTGAGGATCGCGGGACGCCCATGATGGAGGATTCGGCTGGTGTAAGCTTCCAATGAACGATAATCGCCAGAGGTATGCCGGATTCGACAGGCATAGGTTGGCGGGGTAACCTTTTTTCCGGCAAGACGGGACTCGAGCCTGAGCGCCATCGTTTTACGGTCCTCGGGGTGGACTGCTTCGAGAAGGGCCGCCCGATCCATTTGCAGCAACTCATCCTCTTTATATCCCGAGATCTCACAAGCACGAGCATTGGCGAAAACGATGCGGTCGTCCTGAAAGACAATCACACCTTGTTCGTTGTTTTCAGCCAGGCTGCGGAAGATGGCGAGCTGCTCATGACGATCGCTCGATTCGCGTAGAATGAGGTGGAAATCATCATTTGAACTGTTGATTTTTCCCTGGGGAATCGAAGTCACATCGAAGTAGCGAGTTGTACCCTTGATTTTGAGCGACAAAGTGATTTCGATTTGGGTTCGTTCCTTGAGGTTGGCAAGCAGAAGATCATGAAAGTCCGGGGACTCCGGTCTGTCCTCGGATGGCACCGTCTGCGCCTTTTCAAGCAGCTTGAGATTGACCCCCTCCGTCCCTCGGTGAACCCAATGCAGATGAAGGTCGGCGTCCACCTTCAAGATGCTGATGCCACCGGCGTCAAGCGCCAGCTCAAACAGGTTCTCCCCTGCGCGCTGCGCGGCTTTCTCTCGCACGGTATCCGCAATGCGCTGAGTGCCGCCTCCCTTCTTTCTCAAGGTCTTGCCCATATCCACCAATCGTTTCGATCGTGACCGGAATGAATGAATTTCGAATCACGATCCATGACCTACTAAACAATGCATCCTTATTGCTCGAGTTCGCCCCCGGTTTCATCGCACCGGTTCGGTTCATTGACACTGTTCATCGGCAGACCCAGCCCCAGCAGTAGCTGGTCCGTGCGCAAAAAATCTCCGAAAATCCGCTTAACCGGCAGTGGCTCCAGTCGGATCAGGGTGGGGACCGCGATAATCCGGTCTTCGGTGGCGCGCGCGGGATCTTGCTCCAGGTCGACGATCTTCAGCTCAAAGTGGGAGCCATAATATTTTTTGCAGAATCTGGTCAGATTATCAATGCTCCGGCGGGCAGGCTCGCTGTCACCAAGGACATATAGCTGAAACTTCGTGATGGTCTCGAGAGGTTTTGCGCGCAATGGCTGCTGGTTCACGGTAGCCTCCCCGATTTGTTACAGTACTTCAAGTCGATGTCGTATTCCGGACAGGCTGCAACTCAAACTCTTCGAAACTGAAGTAAGGGCAGTACTCGCTGTTTCGGAAGCGAGTAAAAAGCGAACCCGTACTGTCCAGCACGACCCGTTTCGGACCCACAAGTGTCGATGGCGTGTTCGAACTGAAAAAGAAGTCAACGAGGGAAAAGGCATCTGATCGAAAGAGAGGTCCATCGGCGGAAGCCAAGGTTCGAAGCAGGAGCCTGATACACTCCATCATCCCTGCGAACTCGAATCCTGAAGAATATGCGTTCCCCATCATATTCGCCTCAGTCTTCTCGAAGGAGAACAGATTCCCGGCTCATCGAACCGCAAGATCCTGTATTGAAGGAACTTTATCCCAAAGATCGCTTTCCATTTTATTCAATCGGCCGCGATCATTCCATAGGTCGAAAACACTGCTGGGTCGACCGGCAATTAACAACGATTATGGTACTTTACCGATTTGGTCAATTAGAATTAGCATAAATCATCACCTATAAGTAATATGCTAGCGCACATACTTAGTAAAAGCAAGAATGATCCAGAAGTGAAAGCAAGAATAGTTCCAAATACTGTAAATTCTCTGAGAGCCACACGATAGTATGACAAGGTGTCGTGGATTTCGGCATCGGATCCATCCTTCCGAGTTGCCGCGCTAAAAGAGTTGCTGCGGCGCACAAACGGAACCGACTGGTCAGAATCGGTCATTCGCGAGCGCGGGAAAGTGGCCGGCTACCCCTCTTTTCATCCCGCTTTCCAGCCATTCGCATCCACCCGGTACACTGGCAGCTCCATGCAGCTCTCGCACTACGCACTTCCCAAAAAACCTCCTGCTTACCCCCGCCCAGACCTACGCCTCTGACTCCCTGTCTCTCGCTATCCCTACCATGTTCAACCTCTTGCTGGAACTTCCCGGTGTTTGGACAGTGTCCTTTATGTGTATCAATTCCCTGTTCTGTTCGTACCTTTTGATAGACCCTGCGTCTACCAAGGGAGGCCAGCATGGAAATCCATGACGATCCCCGTCCTCCCCAGATCCGTCCCGAAACCGAACGGCCAAAAAAGGTCGTACGGGAGACGGTGGAAGCGACGACCCCCCAAGACGAATCCGGGGAGTTTGCAACCAAATTCCGGGAGGCATTGAAACAGGCGGGCGTGCGGTTGACAAAACCACACGTCGACAAGCATTCCGACTACTGGATGGGATAACGGAACGGGATAAACAGAATCTCCCGGAACCCATCCACCCCCTTTGGCGTTCACCGATGCCCAAGAAGGGTTTTTCTATACTTCTATCATCCTGCACCCTTTTGGGGCGTTTTTCTTTCTCTTTCCTGTAGATGATGCTCGCAGTAACATAGAACCGATATCCCGTGAACCCGGACATCGACAGCAAGCCATCTCCACCGGCACTGCGCCGGGAGACGGTCCCCGCTCACCGCCGCCTTGCACGGCCCGAAGGGTGTCCTTACTTTGTGTTCACTTTTACCCGTCGGGCCGATTATCTCCGGCTTTCCGGCGGCTCTGTTTGGATGAAAAACACGTTTAGAGAGAAAGGCTCTTCTCATGGCGACCCGTGTTGCGATCAACGGCTTCGGCCGAATCGGCCGCCTTGTTTTCAAGGCCGGCTTGAAAAACAGGAATATCGAATTCGTTGCGATCAACGATCTTACCGACGCCGCCACCCTTGGCCAACTCCTGAAGTACGACTCCACCCACGGCCGCTTTCCCGGCAAGATCGAGGTGAAGGGGGACGCCATTGTGGTCAACGGCAAGAAGATTCAGATCCTCGCCGAGCGCGACCCGCTCAAACTGCCCTGGAAGCAGATGAAAGTGGACCTTGTGATCGAGGCCACGGGCGTCTTCCGCAAACGGGAGCAGATCGCACAACACCTGACAGCAGGTGCGAAAAAGGTGATCCTCACTGTTCCGGCGAAGGACGAGATTGACGCGACGATTGTGCTCGGCGTGAACGACAACGCATTGAAACCGAGCCACAAGATCGTTTCGAACGCCTCATGCACCACCAACTGCCTTGCGCCGGTCGCCAAGGTCCTGCAGGACAACTTCGGCATCAAGCGCGGCTGGATGACCACCGTGCACGCTTACACCAACGATCAGCGCATCCTCGACTTCCCGCACAGCGACCTGCGCCGCGCACGGTCCGCCGCGATTAACCTGATCCCGACAACCACCGGCGCCGCGAAAGCCGTCGGCATGGTGATTCCCGCGCTCAAGGGCAAGCTGGACGGCATGGCGCTCCGAGCGCCGGTGCCCGACGGTTCGATTGTCGATCTTGTCGTCGAGCTGGAGAAACCCGCCACAGTGAAGCAGATCAACGACGCGATGGCCAAGGCCGCCAATGGCAGGATGAGGAAGATTCTCGAATATTCCGAGGACCCGCTTGTCTCCAGCGACGTCGTCGGCAATCCCGCCTCCTCCCTTTTCGACTCCAAGCTTACTTCGGTGATGGACGGCAACTTTGTCAAGGTGCTTTCCTGGTACGACAACGAGTGGGGTTATTCAAACCGGGTGGTGGATTTGATTGGCAAGATGTTCCCGAAGAAAAAAGCCACGAAGAAGGCAAAGAAGTAGTCCGATTTTCCTGGCGACTCTTTCGGGGGCGTTCCTGCGGAACGCCCCTGTTGCTGAAAGGTGGACCATGTTCAACAAGATGACCCTCGATGACGTCGATGTGTGTGGCAAAAAAGTGCTGATGCGCGTTGACTTTAACGTCCCCCTCGACGATACCATGCAGATCACCGACGACAGCCGGATCGTCGCCGCGCTGCCCTCCATCCGCAAGGTGATCGAAAACGGTGGCCGGTTGATCCTTTGCAGCCATCTCGGCCGACCACAGGGAAAGCCGCAGCAGAAGTACAGCCTGTTGCCGACTGCCATCCGTCTCGGCGAGCTGCTGAACCAGAAGGTGAAACTCCTCCCGGACACCATCGGCCCCGAAATCGTGATGTACTGCGAGCGGTTGCAGGATGGCGATGTGGTGATGCTCGAGAACACCCGTTTTCACGAGGCCGAGGAGAAGAACGACCCTGAATTTTCCCAGGCGCTCGCCCGTCTCGCGGACATCTACGTCAACGACGCCTTCGGCTCCGCCCACCGCGCTCACGCCAGCACCGAGGGGGTTGCCCGATACCTTCAGCCCGCCGTGGCAGGATACCTGATGGCCAAGGAGATCGAGTACCTCGGGAATGCCGTCGCCAACCCGAAACGTCCCTTCGTCGCTGTCCTCGGCGGCGCAAAGATCAGCGGCAAGATTGACGTGATCCAGAACCTTCTCGATAAAGTGGATGTGATCCTTATCGGCGGCGCGATGACCTTTACCTTCGACAAACAGGAAGGTCTCGCGGTTGGCGATTCACTGGTCGAGGAGGAACGGCTTGAAATGGCCGGTGAACTTCTTGCGAAATTCAAAGGCGCAAAGGCGAAGGTGCTGCTGCCGGTGGATTACCTTGTTGCGGACGCTTTCGACGCCGGTGCGAAGACACAAATCGTCAAACGCGGTAAGGTTCCGGCGGGCTGGCGCGGACTGGACATCGGTCCGGAGACTCGCAAACGTTTTGCCAAGGCGATCACCAGAGCGAAAACCGTCATCTGGAATGGTCCGATGGGCGTATTCGAAATGGAACCATTTGCCGAGGGCACCAGAACGGTTGCCGAGGCGATGGCGGATGCGACGGCGGGTGGAGCCGTGACAGTGATCGGCGGCGGCGATTCCGCGGCGGCCATCGCACAGTTCGGACTGACGGACAAGGTGAGTCACGTTTCGACAGGCGGCGGCGCTTCCCTCGAATTCCTCGAGGGCAAGGAACTCC
The DNA here is from genome assembly GCA_043801585.1 of bacterium. Taxonomy (GTDB): domain Bacteria; phylum Electryoneota; class Electryoneia; order Electryoneales; family Electryoneaceae; genus JAZDLX01. The sequence goes on from JAZDLX010000188.1 coordinate 6,615, forward strand.
CCGGCCTGGCGATTCTGACGGATCGAGCATAGGATGAGGAGACGAATCATGCGCACCCCCTTCGTGGCGGGAAACTGGAAGATGCACCTCACCGCTCAGCCAGCCCGTGAGCTCGCCGAGGGTATCGCCCGGGCTTCGGAATCGATTCAGGGCGTGGATGTCGCCCTCTGTCCGCCGTTTCCGCTGCTGACACCGGTGCAGAACGCCCTGGGTGGGACAAAGGTGGCCTTGGGGGCGCAGAACCTGTTCTGGGAGATCAAGGGCGCATTCACCGGCGAGGTATCCGCGGAGATGCTGCTCGACGCCGGCTGCCGGTTTGTTATTGTCGGCCACTCGGAACGGCGCCAGTATTTCGGTGAAACCGACTCCTCGGTCAACCGCCGCGCCCACACCGCGCTCAGCGCCGGATTGATCCCGATTATCTGCGTCGGCGAAACCCTCGACGAACGCGAGGGGGAGATGACCATCGATGTGATCAACCGTCAGGTGCGCGGCGCCCTCGAACGGTTCACCCCCGAGCAGGCGGCGAACCTGGTGGTCGCCTACGAACCGGTCTGGGCGATCGGAACCGGCCGCACCGCCACCCCGGAGATGGCCCAGGAGGTGCACGCGCAGATTCGTTCGCTGCTGACCGAGTTATTTGGCAAGGACATCGCCCAGGCGATTCGGATTCTCTACGGGGGATCGGTGAAACCCGACAATGCCGTCGAGCTTTTCGCCAAACAGGATATTGACGGTGGTCTCGTCGGTGGTGCAAGCCTGAAAGTGGATGATTTTTCAGCGATTATCGCTGCCGCTCAGCCGGAGGCATGACCTCACGGGGCCTTGCACGCCCCATGGAGTGCCTCTATATTTGCGAGCCTGTAAAACGAGGGTTGACCATGCTGTACGGATTCCTGCTGGTTATTCATGTGATTGTTTCGCTGCTGCTGGTCGTCGTTGTGCTGATGCAGTCGTCCAAGGGCCGTGGACTTGCCGGTATCGCGGGCGGAGCCGCTTCATCCGCAGTCTTCGGTGGCCGGCAGGCGGCAGGTTTGCTCCATAACGTGACGATTGGTCTCGCGTTGGTTTTCGGCGTCAACCTGCTGTTCCTCGGTGTCCTGTCGAAAGGCCAGAGCACCCCGCGTTCCGTGACACAGGAACAGATGCAGGAAACAGAACAAACTCCGCTGGACTTCCTCGGGGGTGAACAGGGTGCCGTTCCCGCCACGGGCACGGATTCGGGTACAGATACGCCTGCGCCGACCGATCAACCGGCGCAAACTCCCGGCGAATAGCGCGGCCGATTGCCGCCCGATCCGATCAAAAG
>JAZDLX010000189.1:0-7159 GCA_043801585.1 bacterium
CCCCCCCGTGGGCCGGGGGCCAGAAAGCACAATTTGAGCAGGAGAAACCGTGGGCACAAGTGTCAGTCCGTCGCCCCTGCATCAATCCAGTTCGCGCCGCCCCTCCAGGGCTCGGGTCAGCGTCAGGTCGTCGGCGTTCTCCAGGTCGGAGCCGACGGGAATTCCGCGAGCGATGCGGCTGACCCTGACGCCGCGCGGTTTCAACAGTTTCGAAAGGTAAAAAGCTGTCTGCTCACCCTCGGGAGTCGAGTTCGTCGCAACGATCACCTCGCTGATCTCTTCTTTGCCGATACGCGTTTCCAGTTCTCCAATGCGCAGATCTCCGGGGCCGATTCCATCAAGGGGAGCGAGCGCACCGCCGAGCACATGGTATCGTCCCGAAAAGATCCCCCCTTTTTCGAGCGCAATCACATCACCCGGCTGCTCGACGACACAGACAATCCCCGACTGCCTGCGCATATCGGTGCAGATCGGACAGGGATCGCGTTCCGAGAGAAAGCCACAGATGGTGCAGACCTTGACCTTGTCTTTGACATCCAGCACCGCCCGGGCGAGTTGCGCCACCTCCTCGCGGTCGGATTTCAGCAGGTACATCGCCATCCGCAGCGCACCTTTGCGTCCGACACCCGGCAGTTGCGAAAGTCGATCCTGAAGAGCGATCACCGCTGGTGGTAAAGAGGTGGACATGGTACCTCGATTCTCCCTCAATCAGCCTCTTCTCGCTCCGTCGGATATCCGTCCGTCAATTGAAGGACCAAGGATTTGCGGAACGACAACTGACATATGATTCAGCACATGAACGAATCGGCCTATCCCCAGACAGATTCTCAAAACAAAGATTCTTCTCCCGACCGTTCGTTATCAGGATGACGGCGCAGGTACACGCCTGTTTGCTGTCAATCCTGTCAACCCGGTTTTTCCGTCGCGCAAGTGGCGCAGCCATTTCAAGCGGCCCTCGGCGAGGGCAACTCCGCCCCTCACATTCCCGGCAGCTTCATTCCGGGAGGCAGCATTCCCTGAAGCGGTCCGGCGGCCTTCTGCATATGTTCCGACGCCTTTTCGCCCGCCTGACGCAGCGCCTCGTTCACCGCGGCGAGCACCATATCCTCGAGCATCTCCACGTCGTCCGGGTCGATGGCGTCCGGCTTGATCTTGATTTCCAGCAGCTCACGATTGCCGTTGGCACGGGCTGACACCGCCCCGCCTCCGGCCGTCGCTTCGACTTCGATTTCGCCAACCTCTTCCTGCGCGCGGGCGATCTGCTCCTGCATTTTCTGCACCTGCTTCAACATCCCGCCCATATTCCCCATGTTCACATGCTACTCCATCGCTTCTCTTGTTTACTGGCCCCACTACGATATACGGCAGTGCATGCGCCCCGGCCAACAACCCGTCCGGTTTCCGATCCTATGTATTCCCATTCATCTTCAGCTCGAGCCGCTCGATCATTTCGCGCCACACCGGGCGTTCCTCGAGGAGTTTCTCGAATCGTTCACGCCGCTCTTCGCTCTGGGTTTTTCTGTGAGGTGGTTTCGCCGTCTCCGGAATCGCACCGGTTTTAACCACAATCCGTTTAGAGACTCCAAAATACTTGCGAAATGCCTGTGCGACGAGATCGCGGTTGCGCAGAACCTGATCATGATCGAAACGGAAATCTGGCTCGAACGTGACCTCTACCGCGCCGTTCTCTATCATCGTTGGCGCCCCCGCCTCAAGCGCTACACCGAGGGTACGCCGCTCACGGGAGACCTCATCGCACAACCCGAGCCACCCGGAACGTACATCCACGAGGGTGAGCTGACCATTTTCAGGAGTCGAGGGCTCGCCGTGGTCTCCATTCACTTCCTCGTCGCCTTCGTCCACTTCCTCCTCTGGAACCTGGGAGGGCACCGGTCCGGACGGAGCCTTGGGCGGTTCCGGCGGCGGTGGACCGTCGTCGCTGTCGTCCCCCTCGTCATCTTCTGGAGGGATATCCTCGTTTTTCGACGATGGCCTGGTCTTTTCAGCGGGAGCCGCCGCGGTCTTCGACTCGGCGGACTTGGGAACCGGTTTCGGCTCAGACGGTGTTTTTTCTTTGGTTCGGGTTACCGGCTGCTGAAACTGTCCGGCCTGCACACCCATCCGCTCCAGCAGCGCCCCAAGATCCACCGCGCGGTCCATCCGTGCGATCCGTACGAGCAGCAGTTCAAGCCGTACCTGGGGATCAAGCGCATCACGGAGGAGATCCTCCGCCTCGGCGGCCCACTCGCCGATCCGCAACAGGTCCTCGTCAGAGAGGCGGTCTTTCGACTCGCTGTACCGCTTTCGGTCCTCTTCGGCAACGTCGAGCTCATTGGCCTTCGCACCCGCCTTGAGGAATAAAAACCGGAGCACATGCTGCTGCAAACCGTGCAGGTATTCCCGTGGGTCATGACCGCCACCGGCGATTGCTTCCGCAAGTTCAAGCGCCTTGCCCACTTCGCCTGTCGCCGCGACATCCGTGGTTCGGAAGTAAATCTCCGTTCCGATCAACCCCAACGCCTGCCGGACGATATCCCCGGTGATCGGATCGTCTCCCTGAAACGCTACGAGCTGGTCCAGCACGGACAGCGCGTCACGAAGCGCACCCTCCGCTTTCAGCGCGATGGAAACCTGCGCCTCCTCATCCACCTGGAGTTTGTCGCCCTTGACAATCTTTTCAAGCTGGCGGCGAATTTCACGGGTGCTGATCCGTTTGAAATCGAAACGCTGGCAGCGGGAGAGGACCGTCGCCGGCACCTTGTGAATCTCTGTGGTCGCGAAAATAAACATCGCATGATCGGGAGGTTCTTCAAGGGTTTTCAGCAGCGCGTTGAACGCGCTTACCGAGAGCATGTGGACTTCGTCGATGATGTAGATTTTCTTCTGCAGCGAGGTCGGCGTGTATTTCACCGTCTCGCGCAATTGCCGAACGTCATCGACCCGGTTGTTCGAGGCGCCGTCAATCTCGATGACATCCAGCGCATTTCCGGAAGTGATGTCGTTGCAGGCGGGGCAGTTATTGCAAGGCTCTGGAAGCCCCTCGCTATTGGTCTGCTGGTTGTGGTAGTTGACCGCTTTGGCGAGCAGACGGGCAGTGGTGGTTTTGCCCACTCCACGAGGACCGGTGAAAATGTAGGCGTGGGCGACACGCCCCCGTGCGATGGCCCGCTGCAGCGTCCGTGTCACGTGTTCCTGTCCAATGACCTCTGCAAAAGTTTGCGGCCGCCAGCGTCTCGCCATCACACGGTAGGACACACCCGCACCTCTCGTTTCGGTTACCGTTGCTCATCGACGGGAATGATATGGAAGATGTTGCCCCGTGGACAGGATGACAACAGCCCTCGCACTATGGCGAATCTACAACCCCTATCCCCTTGTGGCAACCAAACCGCGAAGCCTCCACGGAAGAGGAATGGAATGTCCTTCCAGCACCGTGTGAAGGTTCTCTCTCAACCAAGCCTGTGCAAGGCACTTCCGGCTTTGTACCCCCGGAGACACAGAAACTGTAAACGTCTTCAGGGATGAACATCAGGAGGGCGGCTGGCTGAAAAACGCCTGCCGTCCTCCTGGAAAAGATGGGGGTGCACCCCGACTCGACCTCCTGACCAGTCGAAATCCCGCATGCGCCCGGCTCCACCCAGGCAACCCCGCGGCACAGAATATCATCGCCGACCGCTGCTTCCTCTCGGATCTGACGGGGTTAAGCGCGACACCCTTGCACGAGACCCGGACTTCAACACCGGATCGCAGAAGAATTTCGAAAGGCGGTGAGCCTCACCGAGGCATCGGCCCCGCTGAAGCGGATTGCGGGTGACAGGGCACCGCTGGCTCCCCACCTAGCACCCCCAGCGAAGTCGCTGGAGCCTTGCGCCACGCCAAAGCCTCGCGGCGTGGCAAACTACCATCAGAACGGATTCTTTTTCAGATCTTTTCCATTATAATTCCTGCGGGATTTCGATGGTGTCATTCTGAACGAAGTGAAGAATCTCTCGACATGAGTAGTTCCATGCCATTGAGCTTCACAAAAAGAATAACTCTTCATGTTCCATAGGATCCTGAACAAAGTAGTAATCTGATGTGATGATATACAGCGCCCCCATTTAACCGGGAGTACGGCAAAGAAAGACAACGAACCCGCCCTGAGGCGGGTTTGCGGAACAAAACTTTCGCGGTGCCATAGACCTTCCGCCGCGCCGGTTCCTCGTTACCAGGTTGTCCGCGCGCCGCAAAGCCTTTACGCGCCCTCAGCTGGCGTGACTTCACGCCGTGGAGCTGAACGGGATCGAACCGCTGACCTCCGCGTTGCGAACCGTAGCGAAGCGAAGCTCGCGTGCGTGTCGTGCGCGCAACAGGGCTGTTTTAGCGCAGCGCCCGGCATGCACGCAACAAAGCAACGCGTATGTATCTGACACTATATGAACTCGTGACTTCACGCCGTGGAGCTGAGCGGGATCGAACCGCTGACCTCCGCGTTGCGAACGCGGCGCTCTCCCAACTGAGCTACAGCCCCTCATTTCCAAGAACAGCTATTAAAAGCGAGACAAAAGCTATGCCTCCTCGGCAGGGATGTCAAGCTCCGCGCCGCGCGCCTTCTCCCGCGTCAACTGTTAATGAATCATCATCAGCAGACGGTTCCAGCGCACCTTGTCCCAGAAACGGTAAAGTGGGGCGTATCGGTCCCAGCTGAAGTAAATAATCGCCGCCTTGCCCAGCACAAGGCGTTCGTCAAGGAATCCCCAGTAACGGCTGTCGGCGGAATTGTCCCGGTTATCTCCCATCATGAATACACACTCTTCGGGAACGGTAACAGGCCCGTAATTGTCCTTATTCCCCGCTCCATAGGGCACGATATGGCGCATCTTCACATTACGCGGCAGGATGTAGGGGTCGGTGTATTTGCCCTCTGGCGGAAGTGGAAAAACCTTTCCGTCCACATACACCACCTTGTCCCTGAGCTCCACGGTCTGGCCGCTGGTCGCGACACACCGTTTGATGTAATTGACTCGTTGGTCGAGCGGATAGCGAAAAACAATGATATCTCCCTGCTTCGGTTCCTCCACTGCAGGCAAACGTGTGTAAGGAACGGAAAAACCGATATTCGTGTAAGGAATGCCGATCCAATCGGGGGTCCGGATGCCGTAGACAAACTTGTTGACTATGAGAAAATCCCCGATCAGGAGGGTGTCTTCCATCGAGCCGGTGGGAATGCGATAAGCCTCCACCGCTACGACGCGGATGACAAAGACAATCAGGACGACGCTGATGATAGTCTCGAGCCAATCGCGGATCGGTCCTTTCTTCCTGCGCTTCTCTTCCGCGATCCGTTTCCGTTCCTGGCGCCAATGGATATACCGCTCCCACAGGCTTTCAGATCCGATGGGTTCTTCGTCTGACGGTTTCCGTTCTTGCTGCTCGTTCATTTGTCGTCCACCTTCAGCACGGCGAGGAATGCCTCCTGGGGAACCTCCACCGAACCGATTTGTTTCATCCGTTTCTTGCCCTCTTTCTGCTTCTCGAGGAGTTTCCGTTTTCGCGTGATGTCCCCGCCGTAGCACTTGGCCAGCACGTTCTTGCGGAGCGCTTTGACCGTGCTGCGGGCGATGATCTTGCTTCCTACCGACGCCTGGATCGCCACCTCGAACATCTGCCGAGGAATCAGGTCTTTCAACTTGTCAACGACTTTCCGGCCCCATTCGTAACCCTTGTCCTCGTGCACTATCATCGACAGAGCGTCCACCGTGTCGCCGTTGATCAGGATGTCCAGCCGCACCATCCTGCCCGGCTGATAACCGGCAAACTCGTAATCGAAGCTGGCGTATCCCCGAGTCTGGCTTTTCAGCCGGTCGTAGAAATCGAAGACAACCTCCGCCAATGGAAATTTGTATGTAAGGTCCACACGCGTCGCCTCGAGGTATTCCTGGCTGACGAATTCTCCCCTGCGCTCACGGGCAAGCGCCATGATCGAACCGACGTAATCGGTGGGGGTGATGATCTGTCCGCGAACGATCGGTTCTTCGATCCGTTCGATGGATACCGGGTTCGGAAAATCCACCGGGTTCGAAAGCCACTCCTCCTGGCCGTTGATCTTGACAACCTTGAACCGTACGCTCGGCACCGTTGTAATCAAGTCCAGGTCGAACTCCCGTTCGAGACGCTCCTGGACGATCTCCATGTGCAACAGCCCGAGGAAACCGCAGCGGAACCCGAACCCGAGCGCTGTCGAGCTTTCGGCATCATAGCGCAGCGAGGCATCATTCAGCGCCAGCTTGTCAAGGGCGTCCCTCAGATCTTCGTAATGCTGGTGCTCCGTTGGAAAAAGGCCCGAAAACACCATCGGTTTCGGCTCACGATAGCCTGCGAGCGCCTCGCTCTGGTCACGTTTTTCAAAAAGGACAACCGTATCGCCGACGCGGGTATCCCGGATTTCCTTGCACCCGGTGATCAGATATCCAACTTCGCCCACTCCCATCGATTCCCGGGGGAAGCGCTGAAGTTGCAGGACGCCGACTTCTTCCGCCGGATACCGCTTGCCGGTCCTCTTCAAATAGATCTCCTGGCCGCTCTTCAGCTCTCCGTCGATCACACGGATGTAGGCGATGGCGCCGCGGTAGTTGTCATAGAAGCTGTCGAAGATCAGCGCACGGAAAGGAGCAGCCGGGTTCCCTTTCGGCGGCGGAATGCGTCCGACAATCGCCTCGAGAAGTTCGGGGACCCCCGTTCCCTCCTTCGCCGAAACCTTGAGGATTTCATCGGGAGTGCAGCCAATCAGGTCCACAAGCTGCCGGGTGACATGGTCCACCTGTGCACTGGGGAGGTCAATCTTGTTGATCACCGGAATCAACTCGAGTCCGGCATCGACGGCAAGGTAGAGGTTGGCGAGGGTCTGCGCCTCCACGCCCTGTGCGGCATCCACAATCAGCAGCGCACCCTCCGCGGCAGCAAGACTGCGGGATACCTCGTAGGAAAAGTCCACATGTCCCGGGGTATCGACCAGGTTCAAGATATACTCCTTTCCATCCTTCGCGGTGTGCTTCATTGTGATCGCATGCGCCTTGATGGTGATTCCACGTTCCTTTTCGAGGTCCATGGAATCGAGCACCTGCGCGTGCATCTGCTTGCTGTTGAGGGTTTTGGTCGCCTCGAGCAAGCGGTCCGCAAG
>JAZDLX010000058.1:0-6054 GCA_043801585.1 bacterium
CTCGGCCAGATGAAGGCGGGTGTTTTCGAGGTGACTGTTGATGGTTCACAGCTGTCCAGCGGTGTTTACTTCTACCGCCTCGACTCCGGTCAGTTCACTGCCACCCGGAAGATGATGCTGGTGAAGTAAATCTCCCTCTGAGAGCACTCAAGGCGGGCTTCGGCCCGCCTTTTTTTGTGCCTTTGAGAAATTATTCGGGGACAAATGAGCATCATCCACGGGAGTGTGGATATATTAGATAGCTTTGATTGAAAGGGACATTTCTCTGTCTTTATAACGGCGTTTCCAAGAGGTTGACCGTTGGTCGTGATGATGGAGAACGTCGACCGTTTTCAGAACCCAAGGGTTTCTTTTGCAGGAGCATATCGATGAATCACTTGCACTCGATTTCGAAGGTTGCTTTCGTCACGGTGGCGTTTTTCGCGCTGGTGATTCCCCTGACCGCCGCAGCTCAAACGACATCGTGGACAGAGCCTGAGTATCCCAACGCCGGCGAAGTGATCACCGTTTATTACGACGCACGGCTGGGTACGCTGACCGATCTGGGCCAGATCAAGATCCGCTGGGGCATTGATGCGACGGAAGGTGTGTGGACGCTTCCTCCGGACTCGCTGTGGCCGGACGGAACAACCGCCGATGGCAACGCCGCCATCTCTCCCATGGTGAATCGCGGCGACCAGATCTGGTCTGTCACGCTCACCACCGCTTCCGCATTCTCCTCGCTGCACTACGCGTTCTCAAGCGGGAGCACCGTGGATGACAATGGAAACGGGAACTGGAACATTCCCTTCATGGTGTCCAGTGTCACCGCGATGCCAGTCTATTTCATCTTCGACCCGAGAAGTTCGCGCAACACGGTTCCCATCAAAGACATCACCGCAGTCTATCTCGCCGGACCGTTCAACAGCTGGAGCACCAGCGCGACCAACATGCAGAAGAATACCGTCGGGCAGTACCATTATGAGTATCCCAACATCCCGCTCGGACTGACTCCCTACAAGTTCGTTGTCAACGGCGACACCTGGCTGAAGAATCCCGACATCATCCTCTCCGAAGGCAGCGACAACGACAATTCCCTGGTGGACGTGCAGCCTTATCGTAAACCGATCTTCATCAAGTTCAAGAATCCGGATGCGATGGTGGTTGCACCGGGTTCATCCTACCTGCTGCAACAGGTCATAAAACCTTCGGGATATACAGGAGGTTTTGACAACAGGCCAACGTTGCATATTGATGGAGTAGAATCCACTCCAACCTGGGTTGCCAGCTACGGAACGTTCTACCAGAACCTGTCGCTCGAGGCAGGCACTCACGAGCTGGTGGTGGATGCGGTGGACAACGCCGGGCGTGAGAGGAAAAAGACCTTTACGATTGCCGTGCACGATCCGGCGGATGGTTTCCTCGCGGTCGATCCGCCCGAGGATGACAACGGTTCTGGAACCTACCGTTACCCGAACGGTCTTTGGGGAGCGGCTGACCTGCGTTCGTTCAGCATGACCGAGGCGAGTGGCGGCGATGCGATCCAGTTCACGGTGCAACTCACCAGGATCACGCCGGAAACGCGCGTTCTGCTGCAGATTTCGTCGAACCTCGACGGCAGCCCAAACGACCCCGGCCTGTTCAACATCGAAACCGCGACCCCCGACTGGAGCACCGCCGGACTGCAAATCTGCCTGGCTGACCCGAATTCGCCCAACTTTGACTCCGGCCTCTACAATCAGTTGATCACCGCATACAGTCCCGTGCAGACGTCCAGCCCATTCACCGTGGACACCGAAGAGTTCGCCGACGGAAAATTCGTCTTCACCATTCCGGTGTCGGCGATAGAGACCTACCTCGGCAGCTTTAACCGTTCCTGGTATTTCGGCGCCCTGTCCTACCTCGAAGGACCCGCGGGAACGGTCGGAAAAAGCTGGGAAGTCGACGCCGCCCACGGCGGCACGGACGATCCCGAGGATCCCGATGTCTTCGACGTGATGTTCATCGACTTCAGCGAACTTCAGAACACCCAGCTCAACTACTACGGGACGGGAATCACCGCAGCCCTTGACAACGTAGGCCGGGGATTCGCCGAGGTGACACCGGAGCAAATCGGCCCCAACGTCGGTTCGGGCGGCGCACCGGTTTCGTTCCTGACAGGCAGTGGAGTCACCTCCACTTCTGAATGGGAGATCACCGGCATCGCGGGATTCGAAACGTCGGGCGACATCACCCTCTACCATTCCTGGGACGGCGGAAGCACGACGTATGATGCGACTGCGGTCGTTGACACGTTCGCCATTCCGGTGACCCTTCACGAAGGCACGAACGTTTTCCGTGCGGAAGCGACAGAAGCGTCCCTAACGAGCTCGTCCAGCAATCTGGAACTCGATCTGCAGGTGGACCACCTGATCAAACCGCACCTCACCACGGAGATTGACGGCACCACGGTGACTCTTGACGCCTCCGCCACGGACGATCCGGATGGTGAAAACCTGATGTATACGTGGCAGCCGGATCCGAACAATCCCGCACCGGTCACGCTGTCCGGATCGACCAGCGCCAGCGCTACGTTCACTGCCCCCGCAACCACGGGAGAGTACTACTTTGACGTGCTGATCAGCGCTCCGGATGGCGACGAAAGGAAGGGCCGGACGTTTATCACGGTGCTGCCGGATACAATCCTTCCGTTCGACATGGACCGTTCCGCCCAATGGGTACGTGAGACAACGATCTACGAGATCTATCCGCGCGGCTACATGGATTCGTTCACCTTCGACAAGCTCACCGCGATGCTCTATCACCCGGACTGGATGGGGTTCGAGACGATCTGGCTGACTCCAGTTTACCCCGGTCCAACGAGCCACGGGTACGAGATCACGGATTACCGGAATATCAATCCGGAATTCGGCACTCTCCAGGATTTCGCGGAATTCGTTCAGGAAGCACACCGGCGCGGCCTGAAAGTTGTCCTTGACATGGTCTTCAACCACACCGCGCTCGCGCATCCATTCATGCAGAATACGTTATTGCACGGCAGGTATTCTCCCTACTACGACTGGTATGAGCGTGATGCCGGCGGCAACTACACCCATCTTTTCAACTGGGTGACGATGCCCAATTTGAACATGGACAATCCGGAGGCGCGGGAATACTTCATCCGCACCAGCGAATGGTGGGTTGAGAACTACGATGTGGATGGATTCCGTTGCGATGTCGCCTGGGGTGTGGAGCGCCGCAGCCCCACATTCTGGACGGAGTGGCGCGACCGTCTGCGCTCGATCAAACCGGAACTTCTCCTCGTCGGCGAAGCATCGACTCGGCTCACGGGAGACGACAACTTCCCGGAAGGCGAGAACTACTTCACCAACCGTTTCGACCTCGTGTACGACTGGTACCTGCACCACGAATCGGTGCCTTCACTTATTACGATGTTCAACAGCTCTCCGCAGATTGCCAACCTTGATTATCATATTAAAAATGACGGGGTTGGATTCGATCCGTGGAAACGTCCGCTCCGCTTCCTGGAGAACCACGACGAGAACCGCTTCATCAGCATCGTCGGCCCAACCAAGACAAAGCTTGCCAACACTCTGCTGATGACCATGCCCGGTGTCCCGCTCGTTTATGCGGGGCAGGAATACGGCGAGTACACCCGCCGCGATCCGATCAACCGTACCGACCCCGACAGCATGAGAACCCTGATGTATCGGCTCTCCTGGGCGCGGGACCGTCTCACGGCGCTGAGCATCCCGGACTTCCAGAACCTGACGAACAACACCTCTACGAGTGTTTATTCGTACGGCAGGTATCTCGAGGGAGAAAATATCGTGGTGGTGCTCCTCAACTTCAATACGAGTTCGGTGAACACCACGGTCACCCTCCCGACAGCCAACTGGCAGATCAACTCTGAGGACGAATACATGCTGAACGAGATCATCAGTGACTCGCATGAGGCAAAGACCGGTGCGCAGCTAAGTACGATCACTGCGAGCCTCGAACCGTTTGAAAGCCGCGTGTACGTGATCAGCGATTCGGTGTTCAGTGTGAACGCCCCGGAGCGAGCAGCCCTGCCGACACGGAGCGAGTTGTACGCGAACTATCCGAATCCATTCAACCCCTCGACAACCATCTCATTCAATTTGGCGACATCCGCACATTCGGTGCTCAGGATCTTCAACGTGTTGGGGCAGCAGGTGTTCAAGCAGGATTTCGGACGTCTGAATGCAGGACGATACTCCTACACGCTGGATGGCTCGACCCTTTCGAGCGGGGTGTACTTCTATCGGCTGGAAGCAGGAACGTTCATTTCAACGCGCAAGATGATCCTGATGAAGTAGTGGCTTCTCAGCTCGAATCACTGGCGGCAGGTTTCTTGAACCTGCCGCCTTTGTTATTTTGATCAGCGCTGAAACAGCCTGCATGATGGGACAGGTTTCTCTTCGGGAGAAACCCGATCAGTCAATTGACTGATCGGGCCACCCGACGACGGAGCGAAAAAGCGAGCGAAGAATTAGAATAAACCCTGTTTGCTCGTCTCACAAAGCAAAAGGGGCACATGCTATCTGACGACATCGGGAAACCTGGGGCCGTATCCCAGAAAATCCACAATAAGCCCGAATAAGTCGGAAGAGTATCCCCCTCCGCTCGCTATCCAGCCGTGGAGGGGTTATCTTACGAAATGTTGTTCCATTATCTTTGTAAACTCTTAAAAAACACCTCCGTTGAGGACATTCCATGCGCACAAATCAATTCCTGGCGATGATCGCTTTGACGGTCGCTGGAGGCATGATTACGTTCTCCTGTTCATCCACCCGGAAGATGACCGAATCCAAGCCCGTCGCGCAGGTTCAACACGAGGATACCGGGATGGTACAACAGGCGCGAAATCCCGAAAATCTATGGTTTTACGGAAGCCCTCTTTACGAAGTCAACCTGCGTGCCCTGTCGAAAGAAGGCAGCTTTGCTGCGTTGACAGCCCGCCTCGACGACTACAAGGCCATGGGAATCAACAACCTGTGGCTGATGCCGATCTATCCAGTCGGCGTCGAGGGGCGCAAGGGAAGCGCTGGAAGTCCTTATTCCGTAAGAGATTACTTCGCAGTTGGAGAAGAATACGGGACAAAGGATGATTTTGCGAAGCTGGTTCAAGCGGCGCACACTCGGGGAATGAAAATCATCCTCGACGTGGTGATGAACCACAGCGCGAACGACTATCCACTGATGGCGGACCATCCGGACTGGTGGATGTGTGATTCCACGGGTGCGTTTGCCCGTGAAGTCGCCGATTGGGCGGACGTAACAGATTGGAATTACGATAACGACGAAGCTTGTGCCTACCTGCAGAGCGCGCTTGAATTCTGGGTTCGCGAGTATGATGTGGACGGCTACCGTTGCGATGTCGCCGGGATGGTGCCGAACGATTTCTGGACTCCGGTGATCCGCAAACTCCATGAAATGAAACCGGACATCTTCATGCTCGCTGAATGGGAGGACTATTCGGTGTTCAAGGCGGGGTTCGACGCAGGGTACGACTGGACCCTGTTCCACCGGATGCGCACGATGCGGGAGGGAAAAGCCGGCCTCGACAGCCTGTGGCGGATCATCGACGGTGTCCAGAACACCCTCCCCGATGGCAAGGAAATGATGTGCTTCGTCGAAAACCATGACGAACAGCGTTCCGCAAAAACCTTCGGCTGGCCCGAGGTCAAACCCTACGCCTCCCTCGTTTTCACACTTCCGGGAATTCCCCTGATCTACACCGGCCAGGAGATCGGCGAAACCCGCAAGCCGAGCCTGTTCGATCCGGAACCGATCGCCTGGGATTCCGCAAAGGCGGGTGTCAAACCGTTCTACAGCGAGCTTGTCCGTCTTCGCAACGAAAATCCGGCCTTGAGGAACGGCGACCTGCGCAGGGTTCGTGTGAATACGCCCGACGTGCTGATGTTCGCCCGGGAAAACGACCGGCAGCACCTGCTCGTGGCGATCAATTTTTCAGGCGAAGAGCAGACTGTAACCCTCCCGCCGGTTCAGGCAAAACGGGTGTGGAGCGAGAGGACCGGAGACGGCGGAGCA
>JAZDLX010000061.1:0-9394 GCA_043801585.1 bacterium
CCTGCTGCTGATCGTTGGATTCACCCTGCTGACAACCCTGGGTGCACAGCTTCGGATTCCCCTGCCCTTTACACCGGTGCCGGTGACCCTGCAGACCCTGATGGTGCTGCTCGCCGGGGCGATGCTCGGCGGCACACGGGGCGCGTTGAGCCAGGCGCTCTACGCGGGATGGGGCATCGCGGGGGTTCCCCTTTTCGCCTATGGAACAGCAGGATTGGCCGTGATCGCCGGACCGACCGGCGGCTATATTATCGGCTTTGTGATCGCAGCGGCGCTGGTTGGACGGATGATCGGACGGGCTCATACGCTGTTCGCGCAGGTAGTGGTTTTCAGCGTGGGGACGTTAATGATTCTGTTTGCGGGCTGGCTGCACCTGGCGCTGATCTACACCGGCGGTGATGCGGGACGCGCATTCGTCCTCGGCGTGCTGCCCTTCCTGCCCGGTGGGGCGCTGAAGGTCATTGCAGCCACCGCGATCTGGCGGGCGTGGACTGTCGTCCGCAAAGGCCGTTGATCATTTTGCACAATTCACCCCGATCTGAGATCTTCTTCATGAGTTTTCCTGTCGGGGTTTTCTCTGTCTGGAAAACGAGGAGTGTGCGATGAGAGTCCCTGGACTGCTGAGAGCGGCTCGAATCGGAGAATGGGCGGGGATTCTTGCCTACCTGTTTGCGGTTGTGCGTAACCGCTTTCGCTCCACTCCCGACAGGTTGCTGCGGCCCCTGAGCGTTGGGGGAGTCCATTACGAGCTGGCTGCAGGCCTGGGAGAGCCCAAACTGCTGTTCGAAACAGTTGCCAGCGGGCAGTACGGCCAGATTCCGGGTTTCCATCCTGAAAAAGACTGGGTCTGCCTCGACGTTGGCGCCAATCTCGGGCTCGTTGCGCTTCCTTGGGCGAAGCGGATGGAAAGTGGCACGGTGCACGCTTTCGAACCACACCCGACCACCTGCAAAAGGTTTGAGCGGAACATTGCCTTGAACGAAGCCGACGGCATTATCCAGGTGCATCAGATGGCCGTCGGGGCGAAAACGGGCAAGCTCGAATTGTTCATCTCCGGCGAGGGGACGATGGCGATGGACCCGGCGCAGGCGGAGGATCGTTGGGAAGGCGAACGCATCGCGGTTCCCGTGACCACACTGGATGCGTTTTGTAGGAAGCATCGTCTGAACCACATTGACCTGATCAAAATCGACATCGAGGGGTATGAGGAACAAGCGCTGCTCGGCGCGGCGAAAACCCTCGGAATCACACGCCGTCTCGTCGTCGAATGCCACTCACCGGCGCTCTCCCGCTCCTGCCGTGAGATCCTCGAGGATGCCGGATTTACGCTCTATACCATCGGATCGCTCTTCTACGCCGAACGGATGATCTCCTGATCCACGTCTCCCGCATGTATTAGAAAAGAGTGACAGTCACTCTCAAACGGCAACGGTTTTGTGACAGTCACTCTTTTCTGCGTCACTTATAGGGAATGACGCTCTTCTCCGTGTCACTCCTGTAGCCTGGGACCACAACGTCCCGGTGGATGAAGCTACCGAATAACCATGAAACCCGGGTCTAAAGACCCGGGCCACCCGACCGAGAACGCCGGATTTACGCTCTATACCATCGGATCGCTCTTCTACGCTGAACGGATGATCTCCTGATCCACGCCATGGATTCCGCAGGAATCAGAAAAGAGTGACAGTCACTCTCAAACGGCAACGGCTTTGTGACAGTCACTCTTTTCTGCGTCACTTATGGGGAATGGCGCTCTTCTTCGTGTCACTCCTGTATCCCGGGACCACCGCGTCCCGGGGAACGGAGTTATCTCCAGTCGACAACCCAGTTGCGAACGCTGTCCTGAGCGGTGTGTGTCAATGTGTCAACCAATCCGGTTTGCAGATCGATGATGAAAATGTCCGAAGAGGGTGAGTAATGGGGTTGCCAGCCTTCCACCATCGGATTCGGATTGGATACAGCGATTTTATCGCTGTTCGGACTCCAAGCGTAAGAACCATTCTGATAGAGATTGAATCCCGTAAAAAATGTGAGTTGATGGGGAACTCTGTCTTCCATGTTGAACCAGTACAGATTGTGTGGAGGCCAACTGTCCCCGTTCACTGGATATTCGCTATAGACAACTTTCATTTTATCTGGCGATAAATGTGGATGCCATTCAATCATCTCTTCGTTGACCAGCAGGTACTCTCGCCCTCCGTTCTCGACGTTGAATCTCATGATCTCGCCATAGCGGTGCGTTTGTGTGCCACTCGAGTCCTCGCCGTAAACGATCTCGGTCGATAGCAGGTTGTATTGGTCGAAGAAGCTCTCGAAGTAAACCGTGGTGCTATCATTTTGGGCGTAGATCAAGGTTTCTTCCAAGTCATCGATGTTTAATTTTATAAAATCATATATTTGTGATACCGTATAGTAAATCGTTTCGTTGTCGTACCAGAGAACGTCGCAAGTGCTTCCCGCGAGCTTCCTGATGAAGGAACCCCCGGACGTCAGCAACCAGATGGGAGTGTAATCCATCATCGATTCGGGTCCGCCGACCAGGGCAATGTATCGTTTATCGGGAGACCATTTTGCAGTAACGTAGGTCTGGTAGTTGGAGGGTGTGCTTTCTGAAAAATCAAAACTGCATATCACACGAAAATCACTTCCGTCTGGACGAATCGCACACACTTGAGCTTCCGACTGCGTTCCCCGGATGAGAAGTATCTCTTCATAGGTCACGTATTCTTCGTCTTCGTCATCTGAGCTGCTGTTAAACAATCCGCACGAAGAGAAAACGATCAACGTTGCAGCGATCAGTGGATAGATAATTCTTCCTGGAATCATTGAATTCCCCCTATTCCTCATTCGATTTCAGCGGGAAACACGTATAGGACAGTGTTGAAAAGCTGTCACCAAGTTTAATTACTATTCGATAGATTCCCGTACGAATTCGGTTACTTTCACCAGAAAGTGAATCTCCAGACTCCAACGCTACTTCTTTTTGCTCTTGCTCTTCTCTTTCGCCTCGGCTTTTTCCGCGCCTGCAGGCGTCAGGGGGAGGGTGATCGTGAAGGTCGTGCCCTCGCCCACTTTGCTCGCCACTTCGATCCTTCCGCCATGCTCCTCGACGACTTTCTTGGCGATGGCGAGACCGAGGCCGGTTCCATGATCCTTGTCGAAAGTGGCGAAGGCGCCGAAAATCGCCTCAAGCCGTTCCGGAAGGATCCCTTTGCCGGTGTCGATGACTTCAAAGACCCAGTCAGGGCTGCGTGGGGCGACGTTGACGGTAAGCGTCCCTTTGTCATCCATCGCATCGCGGGCGTTTCCGATGAGATTGAAAAAGACACGTGTCATCCGGTTCACGTCCAGCGTCGCTTCGAAGTCGTTGTCCTCGCAGTTGAAGGCGACCTTGATCCCCTGCTTTTCGTAATCCGGAGAGATTGTGGCCAACAACTGTTCGAACAGCGGGCCAACAGGGGTTGTCCGGAAATCAAGCTGTGTCTGACCGCGCGAGAAATCGAGGACTTCCTGGGTCATTCCGACGAGACGGTCGATCTGATTGGTGATAATCTTCAGGTAGGCCGTGCGGTCCTTCTCCACCGCTGGATTCTCGAGGAGCTGAGCGTACCCGCGGATGATCGACATCGGGTTCTTGAAATCGTGGATAATCTGCGCGGCGAGACGCCCGACCGCCGCGAGGGCTTCGCTGCGTGCCATCTGTTCCGCGGTGCGTGCCTTCTCGATGGCGATGCTGGCGTGCACTCCCATTGCTTCAATGAACGCCAGGTCGTCGGAGTTGAACAATCCCTGCTGCTTGTTGATCAATTGAATCACTCCAACAATCTTCCCGTCACCGTCACGCATCGGCATCGTCAGCATCGTACGGGTACGGTGGCCGGTCTTCTTGTCCACTTCGGGGTTGAACCGCTCGTCCTCGTAGGCGTCGGCGAGATTCAGCGCTTCGCCGCTTGCGGCGACATGGCCCGCGATTCCCTGTCCCAATTTCAGCCGGATTTTGCGGACGATCCCATGTTCGATGACATGGCTGACCAAATCTCCGGAATCCGTATCCATCAGGTAGATCGTGCCGGTTTCGGCTTCGGTGTGTTTCACCGCCTCGCGCAGGATTATGCTGAGCAGTTTATCCAGTTCGAGGGTGCTGTTCAGCACCTGGGTGACCGCCTGGAGGGACTTGAGTCGATCGATGAATTTTTCCGCCGCCTGCTTGGTGCGGATCAGGTCGCGGATCAGCTCGGCGTCATGCTGGGATGAACGCTGGAGCATGTCACGGGTCAGGTTGATCAGGAATATCGGCTCACGTTCGATGAAGCGTTCGAAGGCGTCCTGTGGCAGGAAATGCCCTTTCACCTTTTCGATTGCGGTGGCAGTGAGGTGGCGCCGGCGGCGGTCGATGAGGCTTAGTTCACCGAAATAATCGCCGGGTCCCCGGACGAGGCGCAATTCCGGCATCCGTTCGGATTCGAGGGAGGAGTGGTGGACCTCCACGTACCCCTCATCGATGAAATAGATTCCCTGTGGCGATTCTCCATCACGGTAGACGAGGTCGCCTGCCAGGGCGTGGAACGGTCGCAACATGCCCTCCATCTCCACCAATTTGACCCTGTCGAGGCCGAAAAACAGGCCGTATTTCATCTCGATCATATCCACTCCAGTGAGGCGCTGTTCAACCCCGGCTGAATCACGTAAAGGTGCGCGTATCCTTGATATTTTTGGGATACGAGTATCAGTATTGTCATTGTGCGCTCAAGATGACCTCGGAGGCAATGGCACGAGAGATGATAGAGAATAAATGGAGAAGAAAATGAGAGTTGGATCACATCCGGGCAAGATTGCTCAGGCAAGTGGGGCAGAGACATGGTGTATCGGAGGTTTGGGGTACTTTCATGTTTTGGGGAAGTTTGAAACACCAGCAGGTGGATTTTCCTGCCGCAATGTCGCAGATAAACGTCTTTCCACACTTAGGGCACATTCGGGCGCCCGAGGACTCCATCGTGGGGTCTCCGGCATGCCCGGACGTGGGTTCGGAAGGGTTTGATGGAGTCCAATTCATTGGAATTCCTAGGCTTGAATTGTGAATCAGGGGTCCTTGTTGTCAGGGGCATCATGGTAGTGCGCGTCGACGATGTCGTCGGGATTGTAGGGCATCTGCCGCTGCTTCGGTTCGCCCTTCACCGATGATTTTTCCTCTTTGGATTTGCTGTTTCCGGCCGCCCATTTGAACAATGCGCGTGATCCGAAGTAGAACAGCAGAATCCAGAACAGTAGTTTGACCAGCATCGCCAAACCTCCATCGTGCGCCTTTCATCCAACTGTTTTAAGGATGCAGAGGAAAACCCCGAAACGCAAGTGTCATGCATGAACGGACTCGACCGGTCAGATCTCCATCGCGGGGTTGTAGAACGTCATTCCGTCAGGGGCGTCAAGGATCCGCTGGAAAAGATCCTCGAACTGATTGGGGTTGTGGACGAAGTCGATCTCGGTGCTGTTGACCACGAGCAGAGGGCTCGCGTCGTAGCGGAAGAAGAAGTGATTATACGCCTCGACGAGGGCTTCGATGTACTCGGGATTCATGCTTCTTTCGTAATCCCGGTCACGGAGGCGGATGTTGCGCATCAGCCGTTGCGGGCTCGACTGCAGGTACACAACAAGGTCCGGCACGGCGATGTCCCTTTCGAGCACGTTGATCAGGGTGTCGTAGAGGACGTGCTCGCGCTCGTCGAGTGTGATGCTGGCAAAAATCCGGTTTTTCACGAAATGGTAATCGCTGACGACATAGCTCTGGAAAAGATCCCGCTGTGACAGTTCATCGGTCTGCTGGCGGTAACGGGAGAGCAGAAAAAAGAGTTCCGTCTGGAACGCGTAACGTGCAGGATCCTTGTAAAAATCAACAAGGAAGGGGTTCTGGTCATGCTGCTCGAGGATCAGCCGGGCATCGAGACGTTCGGCCAGCCGCTGCGCCAGTGTTGTCTTGCCGGCTCCGATCACACCCTCGACAACAATGTAGTGTCGGTCGCTCAAGAAGGGGTCCCCGCCTGCTCACGGTTCACGTTACGGTCGTGGGGAACATACGCTCTTGGGACAGGGTCCCGCCACGTAACGCTCCCCAAGTTCATCCTCAGGGTGCTCTCGGTGATCCCATTCATGGAATGTTCTCGCAGCCTGCGACATCGTTTTCTCTCTTTCTCCTCCGAATGCGAGACAGGGGAATTGCTGCAAATAGTCAGCATCGCCGATTCGAGTGATCGATCCGAGGAGAGGAGGAGGACGTTGAACTCAACAGCGAATATGCCAGTTCGAGAAAGATGAATACTTACGGGGAGGGACTGTCAAGGGGGACGGCCGTGTCGCAGTCCGACCGTTCTGCGAGTACCTGAAGAACGGTTCTGCTCCATCCTGGCGGGATCAGGTCGGGCGCAAGGTCGGAAAGGGGAGCGAGCACAAAAGTCCGCTCTTTCATGCGTGGATGGGGAATGCTCAGATCCGTATCGGCGATCATTGCCGACCCGAAGACGAGCAGGTCAATATCCAGGGTGCGCGGTCCCCACCGTTTTTCACGGCTCCTGTTCCGTCCGCATTCATGCTCGATGGACAGGGCGAGGTCCAGTAGATCCCGTGGTGACTGATTCCACTGGATTTCAACCACCATGTTCAAGAAGTCGGGCTGGTCGGATTCACCCCAGGGCGCCGTGCGGTACAGGCGGCTTGCACGGACAGGCCGGCCAGTTGCCTCTGCCAATCGTTTTCGGGCGTAATCAAAGGATTCACGGACGTCTCCCACATTGCCCCCGAGGGCGAGATAAGCGACCGGATTGGCTTCAGGCGATGTCATGAGTTCGTTGATTTATCGTCGAAGGATTTCGACTTCGTACCCGGCGGCAGGACCGGGGAGGGGGACACGGTCCTTGTGGAATTTCACCCGCACCGCTTCAACCGGGAACCGTTTCAGGAGAGCTTCCGCGATATCCTCCGCAATCGCCTCGAGCAGGTTCCGTGGCGGTCCCTGAACGATCTCCTTGACCGTTTTGTACACCTTCGCGACATCGGCGGTGATGGCGAGGTTGTCGGACCCGGCGGCGGGGCGGGTATCCAGGTAGAGTTCCACGCTGACGCTGAACAGGGCTCCGAGTTCCCGCTCGGCGGCAGAGCAGCCGTGACGGGCGGAGAACACCATGTCATGGACACGGATGACGTCCAGCCCCTCCAGATCGTCGGTCTTTACAGTGCTCGCCATGATCCATCACCCCGTTTCGACTGTCGTGAAAATGTACAAAACTTGAGTCCCTGCAGCTCATCGTGCGATGGCTGCGATCTCTTCTCCGCAATCATCGAGGTGTTCAGTTCGCCAGGACCAGCAGGCCGTGCAGGTATTCCGTTTCCGGGTGGCTGATCGCAACCGGATGATCGGGACCTGCGGCGAACGGTGTCAACTGGATCAACTTGCGGTTTGCACGCCGCTCGGCACGCCGGACGGCTTCTTTCAGATCCTCGTGGCGCACCGCATGGCTGCACGAAAAAAGCGCGGCCAATCCCTCTGGTTTTGTCCACTTCAATGCAGCGCTGAAAAGCATCTCGTAGGCCTTGAGGCCTTCCGCGAATTTTTTCTTGCTGCGTACGAGGGGTGGAGGATCGCAAATGACGAGATCGAAGGACTCTCCCTCAAAGGGATCTTGCCGGCGGTCGAGGAGTTCCGCTTTCACCGTTCTCGGCTCGATCAGGTTGTTCCGTTTGAACGCTTCACGGGCCAGCTCCAGGGCATGTTCGCTGCGGTCCGCGAGTGTAACAGACGCCGCTCCGTGTGCGGCTGCCCGCAGGCCGAATCCTCCGGTGTAGGAAAATCCGTCCAGCACGTCCAGTCCCTCGGTGTACGAGGCGACCCAGCGCGCGGAAAACACCTGGTCGAGATAGCCACCAGTCTTTTGCCCCTCGGTCAGGTCCACGGGAATCTGCAATCCGTCCATTTCAACCCAGTGAATATCTCCGGGTGGGTCTCCCGCCATGGACCGTTGAAGCGGAAGCCCCTCCATTTCACGCGCAGGTGAGTCATCCGCCGCAATGACGCATGTCGGGGAAAACAGGGAGTCGAGGGCTTCGAGAATCTGTTCGCGGTGGACATCCATGCCCACGGAAGTGTGCTGGACGAACAGGACGTTCTCGAAGCGGTCGACAACGAGTCCGGGAAGACCATCTCCTTCGCTGTGGACGACGCGGCAGACATTTCCCAGTCCCAGCCGTTCTCGAAGCCGCCAGGCGGTTCCGATGCGCCGTTCGAAGAACGCCTTGTCCGGCTCTTCGCCTGCGACCCGGCTGTGGAGGCGCACTGCGATAAGGCTGTGGGGACTGACCATCCCGCTGCCGAGCGGATGTCCGTGTCCGTCGAGTACGGTCACCGCTTCGCCCGGTTCGTACTGGAGCAGGTCGTCGGCAATTTCGTTGCTGTAGACCCAGAGGTGTCCGCGCCGAATCCGGCGTTCCTCGCCGGGCTTCAGCCTCACGCTCTTCATGGTTTTCCTCTCCTGTTCGCTGGCCCAGATACAGACGCGGCGGACCCCCCAAAGGATGTCCGCCGCGATACCGGCTCCGGAGTAGAATGAGGTTATTCGTAACGTAAAACGGTCGCGGGATTGACCTGAGCGGTGTGCCACGCTTTTGCCGAGATGGTCAGCAGAGCGGCCGTGGTCGTGAATACACCAACGATCGGAAACAGCCACCAGGGAAGCCCAGCGTTGTACTCGAACCCTTCCAGCCAGCGCTTCATCAGTAAGCCACCCAACGGCCACGCAATCAGGTTGGCCACCAGAATCAGCATCAGAAATTCCCGTGTCACCAGCACGAGCAATCTTCCTTCCGACGCACCGAGCACCTTGCGAATCCCCAGTTCCCGGGTCCGGCGTGCAATGGTGAAGGAGGCGAGGCCATAGAGTCCGATGCTGGCGACAAGCACGGCAAGCAGTGAGAATACGGACGTCTGACGCTGTGCGGTCTTCTCCGATGTGTAAAGCCTTTCGAAGAGATCATCGAAGAAGGTGTAATCGAACGGTTGCTTCGGGTTGGTCTCCACCCAGGCCTGTTCCAACCGGTTCAGTGTTTCCTTGTAGCCTTCCGATTCCAGGCGTATGCAGATGGCGCTTTGATAGTCGGGAAGGTAGAACATGACGAACGGTTCGACTGGGAGGTTTAGCGGAAGACTGTAGAAATCCTGAACGACGCCAATCACATGGCCGGTCCAATCAGATTCCTTCAAGTCCATCCCCACCGGATGCTCAAGGCCGAGACTCCTTACCGCCTTTTGATTCAAGACCAGGGCAATAACATTATCCGTCTCGCCCATATCCGTGCTCATCTCCTTGGAGAACCAGCGTCCTTCAGCCATTCGAAATCCAAACGTCTGCAG
>JAZDLX010000063.1:0-4666 GCA_043801585.1 bacterium
AAATGGCCCAACGACGTGATGACGCCAGCGGGAAAACTGGCCGGCATTCTCTGCGAATCCTCCCTCGCCAAAGACGGGTGGCAGGTGATCGCCGGTGTGGGGATCAACATCTCACCCTTGCCGGACGTCGTGAGGAACCGCCTCGACAATTCGGTCACGTCTTTGATTGAAGAGAGCAGGGGGATTCTCTGGAACCGGGAAGAGATTCTCTCTACGTTGCTGCTGGAACTTGCGCGCCGGATGAATCAGTGGGATCGCGATCCGGAAAGCCTGCGCAAGGACTGGATGCGGGCCGCGGATCTTAAGGGACGCGGGATCACGGTCAAGACAGCATCCGGTCCTGTTTCCGGAGTGGCACGTGGCATTAGCGACACGGGAGCATTACAATTGACGACAACGGATGGTGATCTGGAAATCCACGCCGCGGAAGGCATCGAGGAGAACTCATGAGCGAGCCTGAAACCCTGCTTACGCTCGATATCGGCAACACGAACGTTGTGATGGGCATCTTTGTCGGGGAGGAACTGCGGATCGTACGCCGCCTCTCCACCCGTTCGACCCGCACGGCGGATGAAGCCGGGATCATGATCAAGATGCTCTGCCAGGACGGGGGCGTGGATCCCAAGGCTATCGACGCCGTTGCTATCGCGAGTGTAGTGCCGAAGATTGGCCAGGTCTACCGCTCGATGTCCGAGGAATACCTGGGGATGACACCGCTCTTCGTGCACGGGGATATTCCGGGATTTACAAGCAATTTCGAACGTCCGCATGAGATCGGAGCGGACCGGGTCTGCGACGCCGTCGCTGGATTTTCCAAGTACGGCGGTCCCTTGATCATCCTCGACTTCGGCACTGCGATCACCCTCGAAGCACTCGATGAGAAAGGCGTCTATCTCGGCGGCGCGATTCTCCCCGGACTCCAGTCAAGCGTCGAGATGTTGAAAAGCGCCACAGCGATGCTTCCCGAGGCGCGGCTTGTCGTTCCCGATAATGTCATTGCGACCAACACTGATTACGCCATCCGCGCCGGACTGCTCTGGGGATCCATCGACGGACTCCACGGCCTCATCGGAAGAATGCGCACGGAGATGAACGCACCAGCGGCAAAAGTGATCGCCACCGGCGGACAGGCACATATCGTTTCGGAACACCTTCCTGAGATACACAGCATCGAACCCAACCTCGTCCTCGAGGGAATCCGCATCATCCACGGCTGGAGCAAGTCATGGTGAAGAGCTGGTGGCAGACGGGGATCGTGCTGGCGTTGACGGCGGTTGCGCTGGGATGTTCCGGGAACGTGTCGTTGAAAGTACCGGAACTTGAGCCACGCATTTCTCAACGCCCACCGCTTACCGTGATCTTTCCTCGCCCCACTCCCGCCGACACCCTGCTCGCGCCTGATGATTCCGTAATCGTCGTCGAAAAACTGACCGACAGCCTCTTCGCTTTCGGCAGCGTCAACGATGCTCGCGCCCGTGTCACGGTGAACGGCCAGCTTGCCCGCATGTATGACAACGGCGGCTGGCTGGGCTGGGTAAAATCCGCAGAAATCGATACCGTGGATTCTCTCGAAGGAGTCAACGGCCGGGCGGTGAGAACCCGCGTAACCATTCGCCGGGAGGGACCGTCCAATGAAGGAACGGTGGAGCGTCAGGTTGATCTGATCGCGCCGGCCGAACCGGTCAAACCTTGGGAACTTCCGAGAAGGGCTGTGGACACGATGCTGGTGGTCACACAGCCCAATGCGAAAATTCGAATCGGCTGGCCGGGAACGACGGACATGTATCCCGCAACAGGCACTCGGTTGCACGCGGTCGCCACGTCCGGAACGGGAGATTCGATCCTCTGGAAGCTGGATCTGCCCGGAGGCGAGGACTTGTGGATCGAGGGGGCTTTCGTGACCGGGGATTCACTGGCGCAACCGGTATCAACCCAGATCGTTCGTAAAGCCCTCGGGAGTGTGGACGGACGTTGGACACGCATTCGGATCCCCCTCGAGGAGAAAGTGCCGTTCCGGGTGAAACGAGTGGATGACAACCGGCTGGAACTGACACTGTACAGAGCGGTGAGTTGGACCGATGTCATCATCCAGCCGACCGGCAGCAAAGTTGTCGATGAGGCAAGGTGGAGCCAGCCGGACAGCGCACGCTACCGATTGACGGCCTTCCTCCACCCGGAATGGTTCTGGGGTTGGGAGACCTCCTGGGAGGGCGACACGACCCTTGTCTGGTCCATCCGCCAGGCCCCGGAAATACGATCAAATCCGATGGAAGGGTTGACCATCGTCATCGACCCCGGACATGGAGGGGAAAACATCAGCGCAATCGGCCCGACAGGACTCTGGGAGAGTCGGGCGAATCTAATGTTGGCGAAGTCCATTGCTGATGAATTGCTCAAAACCGGAGCCTCCGTGTTTGTGACACGTTCAGCGGATTCAACGGTTGATCTTCTGGAACGAACGAAAATCGCAAAGCGAGTGAACGCTGACCTTTTAATCAGCATTCACCACAATGCTCTTCCGCAGGGAAAGAACCCGTGGGTGCATCACGGGTCGAGTGTTCATTATGTGCATCGTCACTCTCTGCTCCTTGCTGAGTCGGTCTATCAGGCGTTGACGGACGATGGGAGAGCGGGCGATGGAATCCGCTACCAGGATCTCGCCCTTGCAAGGCCCTCCTGGTTGCCTGCGATCCTGATCGAATCCGCCTACCTTCTCCACCCGGAGGAGGAACAGGAGATTCGAACGCCGAAATACAGGCGGGTGATTGCACAACGTGTTCGGAGCGGACTGAAGCAGTACCTTGAGCAAATACGCCGGATGCAGCACGAAGCAGACGAGTAGTCCTTTGTACCCTGACCTGCCGGGAGCGAGGAGAAGACGCCATGGACGTGAAAAAGCGCATATTTCGCAGCCGCGACAACCGTGTGATCGCTGGGATCTGTGGCGGCATGGGTGAGTATTTCAACGTCGATTCCGTTGTGCTTCGAATTGTCTGGCTGCTATTGGTACTGGGTTTTGGGACAGGTGTTCTCGCGTATCTCATCTGTTGGATTGTGATTCCCACGGAGCCTTTGGTGATTGTCCCGGAGGACACGAACAATGAATGAAGGGATGCATAAACGGCTCTACCGGTCACGGAAGGATCGTGTGGTCGGCGGAGTCTGCGGCGGGCTGGGCGGGTATCTCACGGTCGATCCCGTCATTGTCCGGGTCGTCTGGCTGGCGACCGTTTTGCTCGGGGGAACGGGCGTTCTCGCGTACCTGATCGCCTGGATACTGATTCCCGAATCCCCCGAAGAGGTCGTCGATCCCGGCAAGAAAACGCGGAATATGGACGGCGCGAAGGTCGTTGGTGTGGTGTTGATCGTCGTCGCGCTGATCTGGATCGGCGGAAGGTTCGGAATCGATCACATGTTCATCCTTCCCTGGGGCTGGATCGCGCCGATCACTCTGGTGGCCCTTGGCATTGCGCTTCTGATCCGTCCCGCCGCGCATCACGCCGCCGAGGAAGGCCACACGGAAAAGACAGCCATTTCGGATCAGACCGAAACTCCAGAGCCCGAAGCGGCAGACACCTCCAGCGAAGAATCCGACAAAAGCAAGGAAGAGCGCCCGCGCCAGCTTCGCCGCAGCGCGAAAGACCGGGTTCTTTTCGGCGTCTGCGGCGGGATTGCGAAGCATATGAACGTGGATTCCACCCTCGTTCGCCTGATTTTCGCCCTCGCCACGATCTTCAGCGCCGGCCTTGTCATCATCATCTACCTTTTTCTTGGTCTCGTTCTTTCCGAGGAGGAATCGATATGAATCACCCACGCCGCCCCCTCTTTCTTGGTTCAGCGCTGGTCATCCTTGGTGCGCTGATGCTGCTCGACAAAGTGGATGTCCTCGACATCACCTGGCCCTGGTTTCTGGTGGTGATCGGTGCGGCGTTCCTGGTTCGAGCCTACGTGGAAAAAGACACCCACCCCGTTTTCGTCGGATCGCTGCTCGTCCTCCTCGGCGTGGTCTTTCTCGCCGACCAGGGAACGATTCCCGGTTATTTCGTGCGGGAATCCTGGCCGTTGCTGATCCTCGCGGTAGGAGGTGCGTTTCTCGTCAGCTGGATATTCGATCGAACGCACGAAGGCCACCTGAGGGCAGCAATCATCCTGCTGATCATCGGAGGTTTCTTCACGCTCGTCGAGGAGCATTACATCCGCTGGCATGTAATGAGGGACATCTCGGACTGGTGGCCGCTCGGCATGCTCGCCCTCGGCGTCTGGTTGATCGCCCGGCCTCGCCGCGAGAAGCAGTGATATAGAGAGTTTCTAGACAGTATAGAAACTCGCGCGGACCTGACAGGTGAATCGAATCCGCGAGAGAAAGTTCTTGAGTTTCTTTACTGTCTAGAAACTCTTTTCTCCTACAGAACGAAGATCGGATGAAGCTGAAACGTCCCCGTTACCTCCCACCCGGCACCGGTCCCGCCTCACGGTTCTCCGCTGCCGGAAATGGACCCTGGGGCAGACTTTTTAACGCTCTCTGGAATGCCTGGGGTGATCCCTTCTGGTGGCCCGGACGGGACGCCTGGGAGGTCGCCGCGGGAGCCGTCCTCACCCAGAACACCTCGTGGAAAAATGTCGTCCGGGCGCTCGCCAACCTCGAGCAGCGTGGCTGGACCACGGC
>JAZDLX010000106.1:0-7361 GCA_043801585.1 bacterium
GTTCAGATGGCGACGAAACGGCCGTCCCATGTACGCAACGCCGCCGGGCGGATGGTGCCCACGGTGGTCAACGGTAAACCGCAGGAACCTTTCAAGGGAATCGGCAGATACATCCCCAAGGGGACCAAGTACGCTCCGCCGATTTCCACCTGCGCCGACTATCCCGAGGACGGAAATAAAGTCGTCGCCACGATGCAGAAGGACCTGTCGGTGGACATGCGGCGGGTCGTCCGTGTGAAAAATCCCGTGGACGCGTTGAAAGCCGCCCTCGAACATGTGGGGCTGAAAAGCGGGATGACCCTCTCCAGCCATCACCATTTCCGCAACGGCGACCTGGTGATGAATCCAGTTTTCAACGCCGCGAAGGAGCTCGGTGCGAAAGACCTGATGTGGTTCCCCTCCGCAGCATTCCCCTGCCACGCACCGTTGATCGACCGCCTTAAGGACGGTACGATCCACCATATCGAAGGATCGATGAACGGTCCTCTTGGCGACTACGCCAGCGGCGGAAAAATGCGCGGACTCGGAGTGTTGCGCAGTCATGGAGGCCGCTGGCAGGCGATCCAGGACGGCGAGGTGCCGATCGACATCGCGATCATCGCCGCACCCACCGCAGACCCCTCCGGCAACGCCACCGGCGACCGCGGTCCCAGCGCTTGCGGGCTGCTCGGCTTCGCCCTCGCGGACAGCATGTACGCGAAGAAAGTGATCGTCGTCACCGACAACCTCGTCCCCTTCCCCTGCGTACCGTGGCAGATCCAGGGGCAGTATGTGGATGCGGTCGTCGTGCTCGACAAAGTGGGCGACCCGGAGAAGATCGTCAGCGGCACAACCAATATCACCAAATCCCCGGATCGTCTGTTGATCGCCGAACTGACGGCGAAATTCGTCGACGCGGCAGGGATTCTGCGGGACGGCTGGTCGTTCCAGTCGGGCGCAGGCGGGACGGCATTGGCCTTCGCGATCTATGTCCGCGAGATCATGAAAAAGAAAGGCGTCAAAGCGCGTTTTATCCGCGGCGGCTCGAACAAGTACCTCGTCGAGATGCTCGAACAGGGGCTCACCGACTACATCCTCGACGGCCAGACCTTCGACCTCGACGGCGTCCGTTCGACGCGCGAGAATCCCGGGCATGTAAACACCAGCCCGTTCACCAGCTACAACTACCACGGCAAGGGCAATTTCGCCAGCATGCTCGACGCGGTGGTGCTCGGGGCAACGGAAGTGGACCTGAATTTCAACGCGAACGTGGTGACCCACTCCGACGGGCGGCTGCTGCACGGGATCGGCGGCTGGCAGAACTGCCTGACCAGCAAGTGCACCATCCTTCCGATCCCCAGCCTGCGGGATCGTGTGCCGGTGATCGTGGACGAGGTGACGACGCTCGTCGGGCCGGGGGAACTGATCGATGTGATCGTGACAGAACGCGGCATCGCGATCAACCCACGCCGGGAAGACCTGATCAAGGCGACGAAAAAGTCCGGCCTGCCGATCAAGCCGATTGAACAGATCAAGGAGGAGGTGGAACGTCTCACCGGCGGCCAACCACGGAAACCTCATTTCGTTGACAAGGATATCGCTGTGATTAAGTGGGTGGACGGTACGGTGCTCGACACGGTGAAGCAGGTGGTTTCATAGAGAGAATGCGGAAATGCACTATTGGCCCTGTTGGTTCATCCAACAGGGTCTATTTTTTCTCCTGAAACCCAATTCTGAAGGGTCGGGCCACCCTGTCGTCCACTGCATTTGTCACCCCCGCGACCTGTCCGCCCACTGGCGGAAGGCGGGGGTCCAGCGGTACCATATGAAACCCGGGAAATGGACCTTCGGTCCTCATCCCGGGCCACCCTGTCGGCCTACAGCATGACCAAACACAAGGATTCTTTGTTGCACGCACTTCGTGCATGCGAGCTTGCACCTTCGGTGCTGCATTTCATTTCGTTCAGAATGACTGATCACACATTCCCGGATTCAAGAATCCGGGCTACATAGGGAAAATGTACCAGGTACCTTTTACGATGCGAGATCAGATGATGACCTTCAGAGGGAAGAAAGTACCTGGTACATTTTCCTGCGTCCCAAGCCTGAATCACGACTCCTCCGGTAGTCCGTGAAGCGTCAAGTCTATGTGCAAGCTGCCGTCCTCCACGGCAAACTTTTCGATCGAAGCGACGCCCTTCACATCATCCGGCAGCGCAACGCGAAACCTCCCATCCCTGTCCAGGTGAATCTCTTCGGGTAACTGCCAGCGGGCGATCCAGCCAAGCCAGCTCGGGCGAATACGCAATGTGCCCGTGAGGTCCGTTCCTTCCACTCCGGGGTGATGAAGCGAAACCTGTGCTCGAAAGAGGGAGGTGATAACGAGTTCGATCTCGTCTGACTTGAAAAGGAGATCGATCGCAACCCGTCTCCCGCGAATCAGCAATTCGAGAAAGCTGCGGATCAACCGTTGCAGAAAGGATTTCTGCGAATCCTGAGAATTCATGATACCTTCCTCCGTTCCGGAGAAGTGTAGTCTATTCCACGCGGTGAGAACAAGAGAATATCAGGAGGGTTTGTTCGGATGTGTCAAACGGCGGCGCTGGCGGAATTCACCGGGATGTTGTCCGTGTCCTCGTTTTCCAGGAGGGTGTAGGTAACAGGTCTGAGGATGTATGCATCCATCCCGCAGGCAGGGCACTCGCACCGTTCCTGCTGGTCGGAGGCATCTTGAACTCGAAACACGTTTTCACACCAACTGCAACGGAAGCTGTGCACCATGAATGTTCCGGTATGGATCCTCGCTCGATCAAATATTGCCGTTAGGTAGCGACACAGATCACATAGTAATTGTGATTTTGCTCACTCGGGAGAGACACCGGAGGCAGTATAACGGAAGGAATGGCTATCCTAACTCTCGTCTGATGTATCTGTTTTATCTTCACTTTCATCATCCTTAGAGGCGTAACGGGAACGAAGGTCCGCGAGCAGGCGCAACGCTTCGAGGGGGGTCAGATTGTCCGGGTCCATTTTCGCCAGCTCATCCCGCACAGCCCGCTCCTCGACGGTGAACAGGCTGATCTGCAGGGGATCCATTTCCGGAAGCGGAAGATGACGGACGCCGCCAGCCCCTTTCGCTAGACGCGGCAGGTGGTCCTCGGTAAACTCATTCGCCTCCAGGGTATCCAGCACCTCCCGGGCACGGTCGATCACACTGTGCGGAACCCCGGCCAGTCGTGCCACCTGGATGCCATAACTGGCGCCGGACCGTCCCGGAAGAACCTTGCGCAGGAAAACGATCCGCTCCCCCCACTCCTTGACCTGAACGTGCAGGTTGAAGACTCGAGGCAGCACAGCCTCCAGTTCGGTCAATTCGTGGTAATGGGTGGCGAACAGTGTTTTCGGCTGTTGCCCCGCAGGAAATTCATGAAGGTACTCGACGATTGCCCACGCCAGCGAAAGTCCGTCAAACGTCGAAGTGCCTCGTCCGATTTCGTCGAGCAGCACGAGGCTGCGCCCGGTGGCGTTGTTCAGGATGTTCGCCGCTTCATGCATTTCGACGAGGAACGTGGATTCCCCCGCCGCCAGGTTGTCCGATGCCCCGACCCGGGTGAAAATCCTGTCGGTGAGCGGAATCTCAGACTGCTCGGCGGGAACGAACATCCCCACGTGCGCCATCAGCACGATCAAACCGACCTGTCTCAGATAGGTGGACTTGCCGCCCATGTTGGGGCCGGTGACAAGCCCGATCTGGAGTTTTTCACCACCGATTTCAAGGTCGTTGGCAACAAAACTCTCGCCGGGAGGGAGCAGGTTTTCGATCACCGGATGGCGGCTGCGGACGAGACGCAGGCGCAGGTCCCCGGTCATTTTTGGACGTGTATACCGTTTCTGGACGGCGAGTTCCGCTGTCGCCGAAAGAACATCCAGTTCGGCGAGGCGGCGTGCATTCTCCTGGATGGTCACCGCGTGACGGGCGACTTCCCGGCGAACCTCGTCGAAGATCTCCCGTTCCAGTTCGAGGGCTTCCTCCTCGGCGCGGACGATCTTCTCCTCCCATTCCTTGAGATCCGGCGTGATGTACCGCTCGGCGTTCACCAGGGTCTGCTTGCGGATGTAATGCTCCGGCACCTTGTCCGTGTGGATATTTGTCACCTCGATGTAATACCCGAAAACCTTGTTGTAGCCGATGTTCAGACTGGAGATGCCGGTTGCCTCTCGCTCCTGCTGCTGGCGCGAAAGGATGTGTTCCTTGCCGCCGCTGGCGATGCCGCGAAGGTCATCGAGGTGATCGTGGTAGCCCTTGCGGATCACGCCTCCGTTCGCCAGATTCGCGGGGGGCGAGTCGACAATGGATTTCGCGAGGAAGCCGACCAGCTCCGGGAGAGGATTCAACGCCTGAACATCCTCCTGAACCAGGGATGATTTTGCATCCTGGAGAAGGCGGCTGATTCCCGGCAACTGCTGCATGGTGTCACGAAGTGCGGCAGCGTCACGGGGTGTGCCCCGGCCGGTTGCGAGGCGGGCGGTGAGGCGTTCCAGGTCGCCGAGGCTGCGCAGGCGATCCCGCAACCCTCCCCGAATGGAGGAGGATAGAAAAAACTCCTCGACGGCGTCGAGTCGCCGGTCGATTTCCTTGACATCCAGCAGGGGCCGGATCAGGCGTCCGCGAAGCATTCTGCGGCCAAAGGGCGTGACCGTCCTGTCCAGGTGGGCGATCAATGTCGTCGAAACATCCGCGCCCCACAGCGGATCAAGGATTTCCAGGTTTCGCCGTGTCGCCGAGTCGAGCTGGAGATACCCCTCCACCGCGAGGCGTGTGATGCCGCGAATGTGCTCGGGATCGGCCCGCAGGTTTTCACGGATGTAATGAAGGGCCGCCCCGGCAGCTCGAATCGAGTACGGTTCTTCCTCGATCCCAAACCCCTTCAACGTTTGCACGTGGAAATGGGACAGCAACGTGTCGCGGGCAAAACTCTCCTCGAAGATCCAGGGCGGCAGCGCCGAAATGACTACACCCCTGGGGACAAGATCAACGATGTCCTTTCGATGCTCGTCACTGACGATGATTTCCCTCGGATGGAGCAGTTCGAGGCGGTCGCGCACCTCCTCCCTTGCCATTTCGGCGACGGCAAACTCACCCGTGGTGACATCGCACAAGGCTACTCCAGCGCGTCCATCGAGCGGGAGCAGCGCCGCGAGATACTGGTTCCGGTCTCCGTCGAGCGATTCTTCGCTGAGATTTGTCCCTGCGGTGACGATGCGGACGATGTCCCGTTTTACCAGTCCCTTCGCCTGGCGGGGGTCCTCAACCTGCTCCACAACCACCACCTGCTTTCCCGCACGGTTCATCTTCGCCAGGTAGGATTCGAGTTGATGGTGAGGAAAACCAGCGAGGGGAACATCCGCCTCCTTCCCCTTGCCGTGTGACCGCCGGGTAAGGGTGATCCCGAGGAGCTGGTGGGCGGAGACCGCGTCATCGTGGAACATCTCGAAGAAGTCACCCATCCGAAAGAAGATGATCTTGTCGGGATGTTGCTTCTTAATGGCGTGATATTGCTCCATCATCGGTGTCGCCACGATGGTCGCTCCACTTCGCAAGAGTCCAGGATATGCACCAACTGTGCGGAAGGGGAATATAGAAACCGGCAGGCAGGAGTGCTCACCCCCACCGGGAACCGTTGCTATCGCAGAGCGTGACGAGAGTCGAAGACGACCTGACACCGGCCCACCTACTTGATTGGGCCCTCCCTCTGCTTGACTAAGGTTCCACCGCAGGGGTATTTTTAGAAGTCTTTGTGCCATCCTGCACAAGGGGATACGTAAGTGCTTTTGCTAGAAAGCGCAAAAGGGTCCACAAGCGAAGGAAACCTTACGGCCGTGTTCCATCAATCCATCCATTTTCGGCGCTGCTCGAAACGCAGAACGAACATCCCCTTCGCCCTGATTCATTTACCTTCCGCAACATTGCCATCAGACTACTCTAAGCATACGATCCACACCTCAAACGGATTGGAGGACATCCATGTCGAAGCTCTATAGCAAACTTGAAGAGTTGGTTCCGCAGTGGAGAAAGGACCGGGCTGCGGTCCTGAATAAGTACGGCAGCTTAAAGATGTCCGATGTCACCGTGGCGCAGGCGTACGGTGGCATGCGCGGTGTTAAGGGAATGATCTGCGAGACCTCGGTGGTTGAACCAAACAAGGGGTTGATCATCCGAGGCTATCCGCTCCTTGACATCAAGGACATGTGGCCCGAAGAAACCTTCTATCTGCTGCTCACCGGCGATAAGCCTGACAAGTCTGTCCGCCGCGACATGATCAAGGAATTCAACAAGCGCGCGAAGGTTCCGGGCTACGTCTGGAAAGTTCTCGAGTCGATGCCGAAAAACTCCCATCCGATGACGATGCTTACCACCGGCCTGCAGACCATGGAGCGGGAGAGCGAATTCCGCAAGGCGTACGACGCGGGGATGAAGAAGGAAGATTACTGGAAACCGATGCTCGAGGACGCTATGCGGATCATCGCCGTGTTGCCGATCATCGCCGCGGGCATCTATCGCATGCGTTTCAACAAGGGCCGCCGGATCGGCTGGAAAGACGGACTCGACCTGGGCGCCAACTACGCCCGGATGCTCGGCATCAAGGATTCTGACGGCTCCTTCGCCAAGCTGATGCGCCTCTACCTGCATTTCCACAGCGACCATGAAGGCGGCAACGTCAGCGCGAACACCTGCCACACTGTCGGCAGCGCGCTTTCCGAC
Organism: bacterium; assembly: GCA_043801585.1. Classification (GTDB taxonomy): domain Bacteria; phylum Electryoneota; class Electryoneia; order Electryoneales; family Electryoneaceae; genus JAZDLX01. The sequence goes on from JAZDLX010000106.1 coordinate 6,743, forward strand.
GCCTACTATTCAGTCGTTGCCGGTCTCAACGGCCTTGCCGGTCCATTGCACGGCCTCGCCAACCAGGAGTGCCTCGGCTGGATTATCGACCTGAACAAGAAATTCCGCGGCGGTCCCTCGGAGAAACAGATCCGCGAATACGCATTCCAGACCCTCCGCAGCGGACAGGTGATCCCGGGGTACGGCCACGCCGTGCTGCGTGTCACCGATCCCCGTTACACCGGTTTTCTCGGATTCGGTGAGAAGCACTTCCCGAAAGATCCGGTGTTCCGGACGGTTTCCCGGGTGTTCAAGGTCGTGCCGAAAGTGCTCGAGGAATACTCCGACGAGCGCGTCAAGGCCGGCAAAGGCCCGATCGCGAACTTCTGGCCGAATGTGGACGCCGGTTCCGGTTCGCTGCTCTACCACTACGGCCTGAAAGAGTTCTCGTACTACACGGTGCTGTTCAGCGTCAGCCGCGCGATGGGCATGCTCGCACAGCTCATCTGGAACCGCGCGGTGGGTACGGCGATCACCCGTCCGAAATCCGTTGGCTCGGAATGGGTCAAGAAGAACGTCAAGGTCTGATCGCTGGATTGACATTGAGATGAAGCAAGGCCGGTGTCCCTCGGGATACCGG
>JAZDLX010000110.1:0-3271 GCA_043801585.1 bacterium
TCCCTGGTTCTGGTTGCTGCGGTAATCGTGCTGATGTCAGCCTTCACAATGGTTGTGGCGGGTGACTTTGTGCCGGTTGGCCGGATGGATGTTAACAAAGCGCAACAGATTGCAGATTCGACTGACGATCCCCTGGTAGCCGCCGACGCATTGAACGAAGCCTGGTTGAACGAGGAAGCGCTGAAGCGTCTTGTGGGATCGGGACGCACCGACGCGGAGGTTCTCTGGAGGGAGTCGAGGAGCCGTGTGAACATCGGCGAGAATTTCGAGGAGAAGGATGAGCATGCAGAGCCTTACTTCATTCAGGCGCTGGGAGAAGCGGAAAAGGCCGTCGAAATGGCTCCTGAAAATGCCGACGCAAATTTGATGATCGCCATCTCCGCTGGTCGTGTGGCGCTGATGCGCGGCCCGTTCAAGGCGCCCGGGTTGGTCAAGAAAGCCTTTGCCGCCGCTCACCTTGCAACGTCGCTTAGCGATTCGATTCCAGTGGCCTATTACGTCATCGGCAGAACCCACAAGAAGCTGATGGAGAAGCCGTACATCGTGCGCAAACTTGCCGGTCTCAATTTTGCCTCCGCTGATTCGATTCCCATCTATTTCGAGAAGGCTCTTGAGATCAGCCATGGCAACATGATCCAGTGCCACGTTGAGTACGCCGACTACCTGCTCACCGAAAGGAAAGACAAGGACGCCGCCCGTAAGCAGTTGGAGGCTGCCCTCGCTCTTCCGATCCGGGACGAACAGGACCCGAAGGCGATAGAACGGGCAAAAAAGATGATGGCCGGGATGTAGAACATTCACTCGACGATGAAGAAAAAAGCCCTCGAACGCCTGTTCGAGGGCTTGCTGTTTTGATCGAATGTGGACCCGGTTCAGGCGACTTCGCCCTTCGCGTGCGTTGTGACAATCGTGGAGATCAGCCGTGCCGCGTCCTCGAACACCGAAATCTTCATGTGCTCTTCGGTCGAATGAACCGCTTCCATGCCAACTCCGAGCACGAGGCATGGAATGCCTTTGTGCGAAAGCACGCTGCCGTCGGTGCCGCCGCCGGAAACCTTGGTTTCCATCTCACCCCAGCCGAGACTCTTGGCCGCGGCTATCGTCAGTTTGACGGGATAATCATCAACGGAGAAGCGTACGGCTTTGTAGTCATCCTTCCGGTCGACCTCAAAGCGCGGAAGGTCGCTTCCAGTTTTCTTGCGCCACTCTGCGCAGACCTCCTCGAAGCAGGAGGTCATGTGTTCCACCTGTTTCTCCAGTTTCTTGGGATCATGGCTGCGGGCTTCCGCCTTCATCGTGACCTTTTCGGTGATGATGTTGGTGGCAACTCCGCCCTGGATGACGCCGATATTCGCAGTAGTCTCGTGGTCAATGCGTCCAAAATTCATTTTTGCGATAGCTTCGGAGGACACCTTGATCGCACTGATTCCTTTTTCCGGCTCCACTCCGGCGTGCGAGGCCTTACCGAATACCGTGTAATCGAGGCGTACAGCGCTGGGGCTGCCGACCGTCAGGCTGCGGGGGTCGTGGTCGTCAAGGATGAAACCGACCTTGGAGCGAAATGAACTGGGGTCAACATTCTTCGCGCCAAGCAATCCGATCTCTTCGCAGATGTGGATCGAAAATTCCAGGTCGGGACGGGTTGTTTCCGGTTGCGCCTTCGCTATCCGGGCAAGTTGCAGGATGCAGGCAATGCCGGCTTTGTCATCTGAGCCGAGAATGGTGTCACCCGATGAACGGATCACGTCTCCTTCCACAACGGGCTTGATGCCGCGAGCGGGCTCGACGGTGTCCATGTGTGCGCTGAAGAGAAGGGGTTCCGTCCCGGTGTTGCCTTTCAGGGTCACACGGAGGTTTCCTGCGTTGCCTCCGACGGTTTCACCAGCCTTGTCCTCACTAACGGAACATCCCAACTCGTTGAATTTCGCAGTGAGCCAGTCGGCCATCGCGCGCTCGTCCTTTGAGGGGCTGTCAATCTGAACCATCGTAAGAAAATCGTCAAGCAGCTCCTTTTTCAGGATCGTGTAACTGTCACTCATCGGTTCACCTTTGCGTATAGGAAATCGTAGCTCTCATCAAGATCAAGCAGTTTCACCGAAACGCGAGACCGAGGCCTGAATCGTCCGCCTGTCAGTTTTGCACGAAGATAGGAGCGGGTGTACCCGGAAACGCCATCCTCCTCAACGAGTAATTCATCGTCGGAGCCGGTCATTGCAGACATATGTCCGCGACGGTGCATGCGCGCGTTATCACGCAGTTCTTTCGCGCGGTAGTGAATCGTCTCGCGGTCCAGCGCTCCCGGCTGCTCGGCGGCCGGAGTGCCCGGCCGTGGAGAAAACGGAAACACATGAAGATAGTGCATGGGACCGTCATCGAGAAAACGGAGAGTCCGTTCAAAGGCGGTTGTGCTTTCTCCAGGAAATCCGGCGATGACATCCGCTCCAATGGTCGCTCGGGGACGTAATCGCAGCAGCTCGGCGATCGATTCCCGCAATAATCCAAGGTTAGTGGGACGATTCATCGTTTTCAGCAGTTCCGGGTCCGCGCTCTGGAGGGAAATGTGGAGGTGTTCGCACCAGGCGCCAATGCTCGCCAGCCGCTGGATACGTCGTGGATCGAGCTCCCATGGCTCCAGGCTCGACACTCGGATGCGCGGGATCCCCATGTCCGACGCCAGTGAAACCAGGTCAACGAAATCGGCTTTTTGCCCATTCAGATCACGTCCCCACGCGGTCAGATCCACACCAGTGAAGATGACCTCTTCGAATCCGGCGGCGATGATGCGACGTAGGGCGGCCTTGATATCGTCCAGCGGTGCGCTGCGGGAAGGCCCACGGACCAAGGTGACGGCGCAGTAGGTGCAGGCGTGATCGCAGCCGTCCTGGACTTTCAGAAATGCGCGGGATCGACCGGAAACACGCGTGCCGACCGCAGTCTTGACTTCGCTCTCTGCATCATTTACGTAAATCAACGGCTTGGCCGGTCTACCGGACTCAGGGATGTAGTCGAAGGGGCGGGCCTTTTCGTTGACTCCGAGAATGATATCCACTTCGCTCTCGGCCGCAAGGCTCTCGGCGTGGCTGGCGGCGAAACATCCGGCGGCCACAACGATGGCTTCCGGGTTGTCTCGGCGGGCACGGTGGATCAGTTGACGAGTAGAGCGATCCGGGCGACCGGTGACGGTGCATGTGTTGATCATCAACATCTCCGCCGACTGGCCGTAATGCACAACTTTCCAGCCAAGGGATGTGAATTCGTCGCTAGTTGCGTC
>JAZDLX010000130.1:0-6689 GCA_043801585.1 bacterium
AATGGTACGGGTCCGGCATCGGTTTGTGCTCGAGGACATTGCCTAGTGAATCGGTAATGACATAGACCGTCTGGTGCCGTCTTCCATGAATGTGACGGTATTGATAGGTCATGAGGTATCGATGACTGGAGAGGGGAAGAAGCGCCATTTCAATGTTTACCGAATCGCCGTACAACGGTTTAATGAATCGCACCCAACCGGAATCGGACGGGACTGATCGATTGACTTCGGTCCGATCTGTAGTGTCTATGTTGTGGATGAACAGCGCGTATCCGCTGGCCAGCAGAACAGCGAGAAAAACAATCAGAAGGAACAGCCGAAAAATACCTGGAATGTTCTGTTTTTTCACTGGAATCATGTTTAAGTGTTCTATGTTTTAACGCAAAACGGTCAAGAAGTCGCTTGAGATGTAAATGTAATCGGATCCCCAGTTTCCGAGTCAATAATCCCATTAGAAATTAAATTCAATACAGCGTTATTCCACACACACGAAATCCCCCTGGCAGTGTTCAGGCAGTGGTCGAGGTCATTGTTGCTGTGCAGATTAAAGAGACAAACTCAGATTCTCGATTCGACGTCTAATAACGAAATGCATAAATACGCGGTACAAGGTAATGGTATTTTACGAATGCTATTTGGGGATGAACAAGCGGGTGCAATGTAATAGAAATGATAAATTCAATTATTTATACTTAACTAAAGCTATTTTACCGCCAACATCATCTTTATTTTTTGATTTAACATATAATACAATAACAATACCATGATCAGAGAAAATAAAATTTCCGCCCAAAGTATCATAACCATCCAGAAAAGATTTTCTCCATATCATTTCTCCGTCTCGCGATATATTCCAAAGTGTGCAACTGCGACCTGTTTTATCACGTGTGTTAGAAAGAGCAAAAAAATTGTTCTCAGATTTTTTCTTGAAATTGATAAGTTCATCATCTCCAATCGTTTTTAGAGAAATTTCTTTTCCAAGATTTCCATCGGGTGAAAAGGGTATAAGTTTTGTGTAAATCTGTAAAGTCACAGGATCACCGTAACGAATTCCTAAAAATCCAGTTCCATCATCAAAGGTAACAATTGCGTGAATCATTTCAAATGATGTGCTATTAATAAATTTATTCCACACAATTTCTCCTTTTGGATTTATCTTCATTAAAACTCCATTCCAATCCTGTGGTGAATTATTGCTGTAATAATTACTAGTGATGAATATATCGTCATCAGTGGCTCTAGTCATCAAAAATGCCGAATTCATTTCTCCAAAACTATAGTTATTTCGCCATAATTCCTTCCCTGTAGAATCAACAGACATAAGAAGTATATTGATGGCGTTTTGGTGAATCTCTTCCTGGCCTAAAATATACCATCCACCACCAGGTCTTTCTAAAGCGCAATTACTGTACGAATACCCGCTTCTTTTGCCGTAGCCATACACCCATTGAAGTTGCATTTTCGGATCTAATTTGGCAAATGAAAAGGATTCAGAAGAATATCGATCCTCTCTTATCTTTCGTATGTACCCTAAAAAAATAAAGTTACCCTTTGAATCAACCATACTGTAAGATCGGACATAATGGATCGGTTCAGGCATTGGACAATGCTGAATCACATTGCCCAGAGAATCCGTTGTCACATAGATGGTAAAATGCCGATGATTCTGAAAATGGCGGTATTGGTAAGTGAGGAGATAACCTCCAGTCTTTGTTGGCAACAGTGAAAGCTCAACATTTACGCTATCTCCAAAAAGCGGGTCAATAAGCTGTACCCAGGCAGGATCGTCGGTGCCAAGATCCACAAGTGCGGACGAAGGAAAGGTTTGATGGTGGGAACGATGGAGTGCCTGCTTCAAGAAGCCAGCGCCAAAAAACAGGATGCCGATGGAGATGGTAGCCACGCCCGTCAGTTTGATCACTTTATTCATGGAAAGAACATACAATAAATCGGTACCTGCATAAAACAGTGTCGGAGTGTTAACATCTCAATACCAGTGATCGCAAGAAGGATATCAATCGGTTGTTCCCGGTTGGCTACCCAGTCGAAGGATTATCATCGATGCGATAGTAAACCATCATTCCCGACAAGCCGATGGAGATGTCGGGAGGTGATGATATCCGTACTCTTCGCCGAACCCGCTATAGAGAATGAGCGCTCGACTCGTTGGGGTGACAGTGCAACAAGGTTCGTCTGACGGCTGGACAGATGCCGGATTGTTACTCGGGATGCTGAGTGCCATCGAAGGTTGTTTTGACAATAATCGGTTCGATATCCGCCGTGGGAGAACTGCGGGTTGCCCCGACGGCAAGATAGTTGCCCTCGGCAAGCTGGAGCAGTCCATTGCCCCAGGTCGGATCGTTCGGATTGTAATCGACGGTCCAAAGTCGTGTTCCGAGCGGACTGAGACGGACGAGACGCATCGCCTCACTGCTTCCATCCCCGCCCATGAAGTCCGACAGGGCTGTGTACACCACTGTGACGCCAAGATCGTCATCAGCGATGATCTGTCCCCGGCGAACAGGGGCGTAACCCGGGAGATCGAAGCCAACGGAAAGAGCGCCATCCTCCACCCTGAACCGTCTTAATTCCGGATCAAACGAAGATGACGGCGACAGCCGTTTCATGATGAATACGGTGAGGGTGGAATCTGAATCCTGAACGAGTGAAACCGCGGGTCTGATCGTTCCGGTCGTTCCTACATAACGCCATTGTTCGACACCGATCGCATTCGTATGAACGATCAACGATGTCGAACCGGAAACACCGCAGAATGCAAAGCCGCCATCCGACGTTTCCACCAGGTCAAACAAGCTGTCCGCTGTGGAGGAGGTTCCATAGGTCATATTCCAGATAACTGTTCCCTCATCGTCCGTGCGCACCAGCCACGCTTCCGCACTGGCATCTTTCCAGTGCGTTCCGCCGAAGAGGTAGCCACCTGCCGATGGAAGGATTACGGCGTCGAATCTGCTGGAATTTGTGCCGTAGCTCCGCGTCCACGAGAGATTGCCCGATTTATCCAGCCGAGCCGCGATACCACGGTTTCCAAGATAACCAACCGTGATGATTGCGTCTGACGTTCCGAGCGCGAGGTCGGCGGAGAGCCGGAGGTCCGTGTACAGACTGTCCCACAGAAGAACTCCATCCTGATCGAGATGGAGCATCAGCATCTCGCTGGTGTTCTCGTTTGTTACACTCTCGCCAGCCGCGATAATGGTACCGTCGGAGAGTTCCAGCGCGCGGTAAAGACGCGGGGAAGGAGCGGTCTGTGGATAGCTGCGCACCCACGTTCCACCGTACACCGTGGTAAAATGCCAGATCGGTCCCTCGTTGGTGATTCCATCCGTTTCACGGGCGACAACCTTCCAGCGGTAGGTGGTGTTGTCCGCCCAGGGGAGCGGGGGCGTGAACAGAGTGTCAGCGAGGTTGGTACCGGCGGGGATCAGGGTCGAACCTGTGCCATAGTACACATCATAAACAGTGCCATCGTCCGGATTGGTGGGATTGTACCGCCAGGACAACAGGGCGTCCGGACGAACTTCATACGCGCCGTCCGCAGGCACAGGATTAAAAGGCCGATTCGGTGCGGGGCTGACCGGATTGTCGCTGCCGCCGCAGTTCACCAGTACCAGGCTCGCCAGCGCGATTGGGATCAAATACCATAACTGTCGCCGAACAACCCTCATTGTTCCCCTCCCATCCAAGGAGTTTTCGTCCGCCTGGAGATGCGCACAATATAGCGATCTCGCGAGAGGCGAGGGGAAATCGGTATAAACCCCCGACGATGCCGGGGGCTCTTTTCCGAGGGTGAGACCTCGTTCAGTCCCTGCCGTCCGGAACCATCGTGTTCCGGGGGCACAGGAATTTCGGTGCAACCCCGGCTTGTGGTGATGTCCGGCTGCAGATCGGGTTGCTGTCAAACGGTGGACAGATCCTTATCCAGTGTAAGATCAATCCGCAATCTCAGGTCTGTCAGCGCTTCGGCAATCGCCTGGAGTGGAAATACCGTTCCGCGAAAATCGAATTCTCCGGAGCGTATGTTGAAGTGACGGAGCACATCTTCCGCAACTGGTCCGATGCGGCGGCCTTTCAGGTTGTCCTCGGAATTCTGCGGAAGAACGATCTGATCGAGATCGTCGTTAACCCACGTGTCCAGGTTCTCCTCGAAACTGGCGACATGGCGCCGCAGCTCGGGACGGTTCAGCGGGCTTATCAAATCGACAACGAGACGGCTGCGCAGGTTTTCTCCACGTTCGAGGGCGCGTTTGTGGCGCCTTTGGGCGAGACGGCGATTCTCACGCGGGACGACCATATCCTCGGGCCAAATGAGACGGCTGACAACGCCCGCGTGTCCCAGCATCTGGTGGGCGGAAGAAAACAGATTGATCGCATTGGCGTCGGGATTCTGCTGGATCCTGTCATACGCTTCGAGCGCCCAGCAGGCGTGTTTGTCCAGCTCCTCGAAATAGATTCGCAATTGGTGGGTGTTCATATCTTGCTCCCTGTTTTGACAAAATCGTGACTATGCGGCATGTTCCCGGTTCGATGCATCCAGCTCGATGATTTGACGAACATCCGCGGTGATGGTCAGGTTTTTCCGGCATCCAAGAAGTGACAGCAATGTCAGCCACGCCTTGTTTTTCTTCTTCCAGTTGCGGTTCAATTTCCGGGCGTAGATCGCGACAACAAATTCGCCGAAATGAAAGGAGAGAAGGCGGCGTACTGTGTCACGCAGCGAATAGAACGCCCGATGGGCGGAAATCTGAGCCCGCTGCAATCCGGCGAGAGAAAAGTTCGTCGGCTTGTAGACCACGTGGTGCGCGTCGTAGAGACTCCAGTCCGTGAAGGCGATCCGGCCTTCACGTTTCAACACCTCGAACTGGGCACTTCCCGGCAACGGGGTCAGGATCAGAAATTGGGCCGTTCCGATCCGGTGGCGGCGGGCGAAACGCACGGTCTGCCTGACCGTCTGCATGCTGTCGCTGTCAAGGCCCAGGATGAACATCCCGTGGACATGAATACCGATCTTCCGGAAGGTGTCGGCGGCATGGCGCAGGTCCTCGACGTTTGCTTTCTTTCGTATCGCCACCAGCGCCTCCGGACTGACCGACTCGAAACCGATGAACACGGTGTGGCAGCCGGCACGGCGCATTCGCTTCACCACTTCCTCATCACGAGCGAGATCAGCGCGAACCTGGGCGGACCAGCGGAATTTGAATTTCCGTTCGATCATCGCGTCAAGCAGTTCGTACGCCCGTTTCGGTGAGGCCATGAAATTGTCGTCGTAGAAAAAAAGGTAATTTTCGCGGGAGTCGTACCGTTCCAGCTCCTCCATGATCACCCGTGTGGACCGGAAACGGAATTTGCGGCCAAACATGCTGGTGACCGAGCAGAAGGAGCAGTCGTAGGGGCAACCGCGGCTCGTCTGGACAGGAACAACAGCCTTTCCGCCCATGCGGAGCGTTCTGCCGCGGACGAGTGAAAAGTCGGGTGTCGGCAACGTATCGAGGTTGGCAATTGCGGGCGCGAGGTCGTTGTGCGTGATCGTGCCGTCCTGCTTTCGCCAGGTAAGACTCGGCACCAATCCGTACTCCCCCGCCTGGAGAAAGGTGTCGAGGAAAACAGGGAAGGCCGCCTCTCCCTCGCCGCGCATTACATAGTCCGCGTGGTTGAGCGCTTCTTCCGGCAGAAAAGTGACGTGCGGACCGCCGATGATCACCGGCACATTCAACGAGCGCACACGGTCGGCCATGGCATAGGCTCGGGGTGCGGTGGATGTGATCGTGCTGATGCCGACGAGATCAAACCCGGACACTTCGCTCCAGTCCACCTGCGCCTGTTCCTCGATGATGACCGTGACCTTCCAGCCACGGTCCCGGGCTTGGGTGCCGAGCAGGATTGTTCCGAGACGGGGCAGAGACATTCCCGAGAAAATGTGAAGGTTGGGCGCCTTCGGTTCGATCAGCAGCAGGGTTGGTCGATTTTGCATTGCAGATCCCGTAAAATGGGTATGACCGGAACCATCATCACTTCTTCCGGGTTTTGGACGGTTTTGCTTTTTTTGCCGGTTTTGCATCTTTTACGGAAGATCTCTTCTCGGATTTCATTTTGGCGAGGTGCTGCTGGATCTCCCGGCGCTGTTTCTTCAGGATCCCCTCCCAGCGCTTGATGCCATCGCGCAGGCCGAGAATGCGCTCCTCCACGGCGCGGAGTTTTAGTTCCATCTCGGTCAGCCGTACTCGGCGCTCTGAAGTGGACATCAGGCTGGTTCCGCTGTTGATCGCGTCGAAATCACGAATCAGATCGGCGGCATCTTTGATCTCCTCCAGGGAGTACCCGAAGTTCTGCAGGTCACGGATCAGGGCGCAGAATTCGACCGTTTGGCGGGAATAGAGGCGGAACCCTCCCACACTTCGACCGTCCGGCAACAGGATTCCACGTTCCTCCCAGTACTTGATGGTTCGGGCATTGAGTCCAGTGGCTTCCGCGAGCTGCCCAACGGTCATCAGCACCGCCTCGCGGCCTTTTGCGTCCTTCCGGCGTTTGACCGGAAGGCCGACCTTGCGGACGATTTTCTGGATTCCCTCGAGGTTGTAGCCCAGGGAAAGCAACTGCTGAATCTGGCGTGCCTCCTGGACCGCCTCCTCGACATAAAAGAGGTTCTTGCCGTCATCCAGCGTACCGGCGGG
>JAZDLX010000154.1:0-15697 GCA_043801585.1 bacterium
CCCTCGCCGTCGTTCTCTTCCGTTTTCTCACCATCTGCCCCCGTTCCCTCGATGCGGCGGACGAGATGGATGCGTGTCGCCTCATGCAGGCTGTCGTAACCGGTGAAGACCGAGTGCTTCTCCATCTCGGCGACAACGGTAAACTCTCCACCCGACACCCGGAAATTCCCCGCCGCCCGGCTCCGCTCCTTGGCGGCTTCCATCTCGCGGTAGAACCCCTCGACGTCCACGGAGATTCCCCGTTCCCGCGCCATCTGCTCGGTCAGGTCGATGGGGAAACCGAACGTATCATAAAGCTTGAAAGCATCAGATCCAGAGATTTCTAATGTGGCTTTCACAGATATGTAGTCAGTGATTTGACCATACAATTGAGGATCGGTGTTGCTCAGTCTGAGATCACTGTACAAATCTCTTAGATTCTTGTCAAAACTTTCGATGAGAGAAAATCCCGCTACGTCATTAAGAAGCAATTCGTTGAGTTGGCTTTCCATTGAAAGGAAAGTGGAGTGATATTGGTCGTTCGTATATACAGGTGATTTTTGCATTGTCACCATTAACCTGTGCAATGCAGCTTTATTTTTCCCTGAAATCACGCGAGCAAATTGACTTACATACATAGCACGCCATTCGGCGAGTCCAGTACCCAGCGTCCTCGCAAAAGCCTCTTCTTCCGCCTTCAACACCGCCTCGATGTGCTGCTGGCGATCCTTCAGCTCGGAATAGTGGTCGCCCATGATCCCGATCAGCAACGGGACCAGCGACGGCAGGAACGGCGCTTCCAATACGAGTTCACGGATGAACCGTGCGGCGCGGCGCAGCACACGGCGCAGCACATAGCCACGTCCTTCATTGCCGGGCAATGCGCCGTCAGCGATGGCGAAGGCGAGCATCCGCAGATGGTCGGCGATGGCGCGGTGAGGGATGTAGTCCTTCTCCTTGCCCCCCTCGGACGGCGGCAGGTAAGGCACACCGCTCGCATCGGCGATGGCGTCGATCAACGGCTTGAACAGGTCGGTCTCATAGTTGGAGTCCACACCGTTGAGCGCCCGCACGATCCGTTCCAGCCCCGCGCCGGTGTCCACATGCTTTGCCGGAAGATCGTGCAGCTTGCCATTTTCATCACGGTGGTACTGGATAAACACCAGGTTCCACAGCTCGATGAAACGGCCCGTGCCGCTGTTGGGTCCGTCGTTTTCGATTTCTTTACGGCCCGGTGCGGGTGCGCCGAGGTCGTAATGGATCTCGCTGCAGGGGCCGCAGGGGCCGGTCTCCCCCATCTCCCAGAAATTGTCCTTGTGATTGTGCTTCGAGACATGCGACGGGTCGATGTCGGTCTCGGATTTCCACAGCTTGTACGCCTCGTCATCCTCGGTGAACACCGTGGCGAAGAGTTTCGACTTCTCGAGGCCGTAAACCTCCGTCATCAGCTCCCAGGCCCACCGAATCGCCTCGGCCTTGTAGTAGTCGCCGAAGGACCAGTTGCCGAGCATCTCAAAAAAGGTGTGGTGGTTCGGGCTCAGGCCGACCTCTTCCAGGTCGTTGTGCTTGCCGGAGACCCGGATGCATTTCTGGCTGTCGACAGCGCGGGAGTAGGGGCGGGTGCCGGTTCCGAGAAAGACATCCTTGAACTGATTCATCCCGGCGTTGGTGAACAGCAGGGTCGGATCGTCCGCAGGAACCACGGGCGACGACGGCACAATGGTGTGCTGCCTGCTCTCGAAGAATTCGATGAACTGTCTGCGCACTTCCGAGGATGTCATTTCCGCACCTGTTTTCGTCACGTAGCCGCCCGGACGTCGTTCCGCCGAGCAGGGGAAAATACAAAAGTAAACGCTGCGCTCAAGGGTTCGCTGGAATTCCACCGGAGAATTGATAACTGCGAACAGGGAGTAGGGACAGTTTCACTTTTCGACAGGGCCTGTCCCGACTCCGACACTTCGGGGACAAGGTAACTGTCCCAGTATAACGCCGGATTCAGAGAACCCGGCCTCGATAACCAGCGACTGAGACTCGACCCTGAAGGGTCGGGCCACCCACCGTTTGCTATTGTCCCCATTCGTCACCCTGAATCCGCCGGCTGGCGGATGAAGGATCTTGTGTGTCATTGCGAGCGTAGCGAAGCAATCTCGTCGTTCGTTGTTCTCTTTACAAAAGGCGAGATTGCTTCGTCATCCGTCGGCTGACGGATTCCACGCAATGACAACAATGCAGACCCAGGTCCCGGGCCCGGTAACGTGCCCCTGTTTGCTCAGCGCAGCGGGCAAACAGGGTTTATTCTAATTTTTCCCGGCCTGGACCGAAACCACATCGCGGGCAGGGACGCCCGCGCCACAGGTAATCCTTAAGCGTCGGGCGGGCGTCCCTGCCCGCCAGTCGCCAAACACAAAGAAACCCTGTTCGCAAGCGAACAGGGCCCAAATTCAACAGGACCGATATGTCGCCAGGCCGGTTCCCCGAGAAATGAACCTGTTAGTATCACAGCCAGGAACCTGTTCTCCCCTCAACGGCTGAGCGGTCCCCATTTTTTTTTCTTCCGTTCACGGCCTGTTACCCGCAAATACACGGCGTACAGACCGTTCACCAGCATCAGCCCGAAAAGAACTCCTCCCACGGGATCGAACGCCTCGACCTTCAGGTTGCCGATCATCACTCCGAGTCCGACAAGCCCGATAAATCCGGCGATCAGTGCGAAAGACCCTCCCAACGGTATCTACTCTTCGGTTTCTTTGTCTTCGCCCGCCGTCTTCTTCGCCCGTTTACGGGAGGAAACGGATCCGTTGTCGCTCTCCGCGGATTTTCCATCATCTCCAGCGGTTTCCTCCGCGGGAGGTGGGGTCATTCCGGCGGTCCCGACAAATTCATCCTCCTCGTCCCACGCCTCATCCAGCTCCTCGTCACGGTAGGGTTTCGGAAGCACACGATCCAGAATGAAGACGGCCACTGCGATGACAATCCCCAGGACGAGGATCACTTTGAAAAAAGACCAACTACGCTTCTTTTCCATGGTTCCCTCGGGTAACAAATCTCGTTCACGAAGCGCCTGTACCGGGCGGCTGTCCATGACCCTCCCACGCAATCGTTCCTGCCAGGTTTCCGGCTCCGGGTGGTGGCTGAACGCGTGAACAGCATCCTGTCCGATCTGCCGCGCCTGCTCTGACGTTTTCTGCCAGGTCTTGCGCAGCGATCCCCAGGTCCAGGCGATGGATATCCAGGTTGTGATCGCCCGGGCGGTGGTTCGTATCAGGTTAGCCAGCCAGGGCGACATTTTCGTCGATGTTGCGGGTGAATCCATCATCATCTCCGCACAATGTGCATTCGCCGGAATTTCGCTGTCACGCCAAAACCCCTCCAGGCTCTGTCCGGCGACAGGTGTTCACAATTTCGCATTCTGAGAGGCGTAAATGAAGGATTTCTCGTGATGAACCCCAGCCTCCGGAGAGGGAGGGCTCGTGGGGCACGCCCGGCATTGTATGCAAAGAAACGGATCACAATCCAGCATCGGTCCGTTCATGGGTCAGGATGCGGAATCGTCCATCTCCCCGGAAACAGCCGCCACCGTCCGCCACACCGTTTCCGCGTCGAACCCCCTGGTGGCCAGCGACCTTGCCAGGCGGCGGCGTTCGGTTATTTCAGAAAGAGACACTTTCCTTGTCCGAACCCATTTGCGCGCGAGGGCGAGCGCATTTGACCGTTCACGGTCGTCATCCCACGCTGCCAGCAGTTCCTTGCGGGCGGTTTCGACAGGAAGACCTCGATGGATCATTTTTTCGAGGGCTCTGCGCCTGCCCATCCCACCTCGGGACGCCAGCTCCGCCGCCCAATCCTCCGCGGTTCGGTCATCGTCGAGATAGCGAAGATCCGTGAGGCGTTCGATGGCCGCCTCGATCTCCTCGTTCTCGTACTCACGCTGGCGCAGTTTGCGGCGGAGTTCAGCCGTTGTTTGCTGGCGTCGCGCAAGAAGGTCCAACGCCTTTTCATAGGCGGTGGGAGGTATTTTCGCTTCGCGGGGTTTCCTGCTCGACCGTTTCGTCATGGCATCAACAGTAAACCGGGCGGCACGAGAAACAGCGCGCCGCCCTGAAAGTTGGACGTTTACACGATGCTACGCCTTCACCTCTTTTGCGGCCTTTTCCTCTTTTGGATTCTCTTTGCCGTTTTCAACGGGTTCGGCAGGGATGTCCCTCGCCGGGGTGAGGCCGAGTTTCTCCCGAACTTTGTTCTCGATATCAATCAGGAGTTTCGGGTTCTCCTCGAGGAACAGACGCACCCTTTCACGTCCCTGTCCAAGCCGCTCCTCTCCATAGGAGAACCAGGTGCCCGCGCGATCAAGGATGCCGTGCTCGACAGCCAGGTCGATCACATCTCCGCTGTGATTGATTCCTTTTCCGTAGAGGATGTCGAATTCCGCCTCACGGAACGGTGACGCCATCTTGTTCTTGACCACCTTCACCCGTGTCCGGTTGCCAACCGGGTCCGTGCCCTCCTTGATTGTTGCGATGCGACGGATGTCCATCCGCACGGAACTGTAGAACTTGAGGGCGTTGCCGCCGGTGGTCGTTTCGGGGTTGCCGAACATCACGCCGATCTTCATCCGGATCTGGTTGATGAAGACAAACGCCGTGTGGCTCTTCGCAACCGTACCGGTCAGTTTGCGCAACGCCTGCGACATCAACCGCGCCTGCAGGCCGACGTGGCTGTCGCCCATCTCTCCCTCGATCTCGGCACGGGGGGTCAGCGCCGCGACCGAGTCGATGACCACGATGTCAAGCGCCCCGGAGCGGACCAGTGTCTCCGCGATTTCGAGCGCCTGTTCCCCGTTGTCCGGCTGGCTGATCAGCAGGTTCTCGATGTCCACTCCGAGCGCCTTGGCGTATTTGGGGTCGAGCGCGTGTTCCGCGTCGACAAACGCCGCGTACCCTCCCGTCTTCTGCGCCTCAGCGATCAGGTGCAGGGTCAGCGTGGTCTTGCCGCTCGCCTCGGGACCGTAGATTTCGGTCACCCGCCCGCGCGGCACGCCGCCGATGCCGAGTGCCGCATCGAGCGCGAGCGAACCGGTGGAAATCGTCTCCACCTTGACCTTCGCCCCTTCCTCGCCCAACCGCATGATGCTGCCCTTGCCGAACTGTTTTTCAATCTGCGAGATGGCCAGCTCAATCGCCTGTTCTTTCGGGTTTTCCTGGTTCTTCGCTGCCATAATCATCCCATTGTCAATGGGGAGAAAACGCCATGTTCACCGCTCTCCCCGGTTATCGTTGTCTTTTCGATATCACAAAACATCAATGATGATGCGGCTCTTGCCGTATTGCACCGATCACTCTCTCGACGCTGAATCAGCGGCGGCTCGTACCGACAGCTCACGTTCACATCCCATCGCGAAAAGTAACGACAGTGACTACTTTTCGTCCCATCCGGTTTCAGTGCGCTACCATTACCTCTCAGGAAAAGTAGTTACTGTCACTACTTTTCGTTCGCACACCCTATTGCAAACCGGATGTCAACCGGACGCTTTCGAGAGCCCGGTGTTCCGGTCCGTCCGGCGTCAATTTGCTCTCGAAGAGCGTCAAGGTATCGAAGACGTAGAAGAACGACTCGACCTTCACCGACTGCAGCCTCTTCAGAAGCGGGCTGTGCCGCTCGACGAATTTCACCCTCCCGAGCGTCAGATGCGGCGAAAACGACCTCTCTTCGGCGGGCAATCCGGCACGCTGTCCCGCCTCGGCGATGGACGACTGTATCCTTTTCAGCTCCTCGTTCTCGCCGATCCCCACCCAGATCACCCGCGGGTTGCTCCGCTTCGGAAACGCCCCGAGCTCGCCGACCTTGATTCGCAGGGCTCCATATAACTCACCAGCCGTTTTCACGGCCTCTCGCAGCGCCTCCACCTGCTGGTCGTCCGCCTCGCCTGCAAAGAACAACGTCAGGTGCATCTGCTTCAGGTTCACCCACCGGATTTTCGCATCCGGCGTTCCGACGAGTTTCGGGAGATCCACAAGCCTCTGGCGCAATTCCCCCGGAAGCTCCAGGGCGACAAATACCCGTCTCGATGCACTCACAGCAGCGTCGGCTCCCCGCCCTCGTTGACTCCTTCTGCCAGCATGTCAAGCAGCAGCATCATCGCTTTCGCTACACTCCGCTGGCGGACATTGTCGCGGTCCTTGTCAAGGAGATACCGCCGGTGCGTCACCTGTTTTTCATCGGCGTACCCGATGTAGACGAGGCCCACCGGTTTTTCCTCCGTCCCGCCGTCGGGACCTGCAATACCGGTGATCGAGATAGCGATGTCCGCCCGGCTTTTGGCTAGCGCCCCTGTTGCCATCGCTTCGGCGACTTCCGGGGAAACCGCCCCGTATTTTTCCAGCAACTCCAGCGGAACGCCAAGCTCCTCGTGCTTCGATTCGTTGGAATAGGTGACCCATCCGCGCTCGAACCACGCGCTGGACCCGGGAATATCGGTGAACCGCTTGCCAAGGAAGCCGCCGGTGCAGGATTCCGCGAGGGCGATACGTTTGGCGCTCTTCTTCAGCAGCTCGCCAACCCCCTTTTCCAGCGAAATGTTCTCCCCGACGCCGAAAATGTGGTTTCCCACCTTCTCCCTGATCAGCGCCTCGGCAGCGTCCAGGTGAGCCGCGCCTTCCACCGGGGTCTCGGCCTGCACCGTCAACCGCAGGCGGACACCCGAATAGCCGGGGAGAAACGCCAGCGCGGCGTGTTCGAGGATCTGCTGACGGTTGTCCAGCTTTTCGTAAAGAGCCGCCTCCGCGAGACCGTAGGTGTGAAGCGACCGGATCAACGTCACCGGCCCGCGATGCATCTTCACCAGCCTCGGAAGAACGAACCCGGTGATCATCGCCCGCATCTCGAGCGGCACTCCAGGCATCGCCGCAAACACCCGCCCCTGTTTCTCGATCCAGATCCCCGGTGCGGTGCCATGCCGGTTCGGAATCGGCGTCGCCCCCTCGGGGAATTCCGCCTGTTCACGGCTGGTTTCGATGAACTCGAGCTGTTTGCTCTTGTACGCCTCCCGTACCTGTTCCAGCAGGTCGTTGCGGAAAACAACCGGCAGGTCAAAGAACTTTGCCAGCACACTCTTTGTATGGTCATCGTGCGTCGGCCCAAGTCCGCCGGTGATCAGTACGGCATCCGAGCGGCGGAACGCTGTCTGGAACGACTCGCGGATCACCTCCGGGTCGTCCGGAATCACCGAAATGAAGCGAATGGCGATCCCTTCGGAGAGCAGGGTCTGGGCGATGAACCGGGAGTTGCTGTCCTGGATCTGCCCGAGGAGGATTTCATCCCCAATGGCAATGATTTCAGCGTTCATGCCGGCGCCTCCGCTGCGGCCCTGCTCTGTGGCACAAGATAATGAACCCTTGGGGGCGGAAACAAATGTTCAGTCGTTTATGATAACCCCTTTGGCTCTTTCCGAATGCACCTTAACTTCAAAAGAAACAACTTCTATCTGTTACGGTGACGGTATTACGTTCGAATCCGCCGCGGTTTGATCAGGCTGTTGATAACCCCACTGACGATGGAGATGAAAATTGTTCCGATCAGCGCCGCCCAGAAACTGGTGACAAAAAAGCCGTCCACCAGATAGGCGACCAGCGTGAGCAACAGGGCGTTGACCACCAGCAGAAACAGGCCGAATGTCAGAATCGTCAATGGCAACGTCAGAATCACCAGCAGCGGCCTCAGCACCGCGTTGACAAGGCCGAGCAGCAGAGCGGCGATGATTCCCGCCCCGATATCGGAGAGGACGATCCCGGGAATCACGTAGCTCGCCGCCAGCACTGCAAGGCTCGTTGCAAACCATCGCAGGACAAATGTTCGCACAATCACCTCCAGCTTGGTGAGGGAAGGTAGCAATCCCACTCGATTCTCGAAACTCCTCTCCCAAATCCCTCTCGATGCCGCATGGAGACAAATGACGCCATTGGGCCGGCTTTCACCACCCACTACCTTTCGACTGAGACCTCATCATCGAACGTCTCACAACCCTTTAAGGGAGAGTGCCGAATGACAACCCACGGTGACAAGGAGAAACGGCGGCTTGAACTGAGCCGCATGGCGGATGGTTTCAGGGCGTCGCACGCCCTGCTTACTGCGGTTCACCTCGGTGTCTTCCGGATCCTTTCCGACAGCCCAGCGACAGCTTCCTCGATAGCGAAGGATCTCTCCCTCGCCCAGCGGGAACTGGACCTCCTGTTGAAAGCGCTGACCGGTCTCGACCTGCTCGCTCTCGACGAGGACGGGCGCTACCGGCTGCACGGTCTCAGCGACGAGTTTCTGCGCGACGGAGCGGATGGGTACATGGGCGACATCCTGCACCACAACTACCACTTGATGCGCCGCTGGGCGCGGATGGACGAGGTGATCAGCGACGGCAAACCCCTCCCCCGCAAAGACGGCCGCAGCCCCAGTGAACTGCGTGCCTTCATCCTTGGCATGCAGAACACTGCACGCCAGTCCGCCGTGGAGGTTGGAGACGCTCTCGATCTTCGCGGAGTTCGAAACATCCTCGACCTCGGGGGTGGTCCGGGCACCTACCTCTACACCCTCCTCGAGAAAATACCCGGGGCCGAAGGTGCGATCCTGGATTTTCCGGAGGTCATCGAAATCGCCCGGGAGGAGTGCCCTCGTGAACTGAAAGAAAGGGTGACGTTCCTCGAAGGCGACATCTTCGAGCGGGAATACAAAGGTCCGTGGGACCTGATTGTGATCTCCAACATCATCCACAGCAACACCCTGGATGGCATCCGCGCCATGATCGGTAAGTCTGCCGCCGCCCTCGCGCCGGGTGGAAGAATTATGGTCAAGGATTTCTTCCTCGACGTCAGCCGCACGGTCCCCGCCGAGGCCGCGCTGTTCAGCTTGAACATGATGATTTCCAACCCGGGCCGCGCTTACAGCGAAGATGAACTGCGCCATGTTCTGGAAGCTGCCGGACTTGACGTCGTGCAGAGATTAGGTGTGGGTTCGCACTCGGGTATTCTTGTCGCCTGTAAGGCAGGATGAGACGATGGGCCCTTGTTTACTTGCAACCGAAGCGCAGCACAGCTCACGCATCGAAGGTGCGTAAACCGGGTTTACTCTGATTCTACTTCTGGTGTGCAGTCCAGCTACCCCGATACTTCGGAATGCCTCACCCTTTGTCATTCCCGCGAAAGCGGGAATCCAGAAGGGTGGCCCGGCTGCTCCGCCCTTTGTCATTCCCGCGAAAGCGGGAATCCAGGAGGGTGGCCCGGCTGCTCCGTCAGCCGGGTTTCTAATATGCTTTTGTTTCCTGCATGCAATGGCTAGTCCAATAAAGCCATATGAAACCCGGGACTGAAGTCCCGGGCTACCCGTCCGAAATGCCCCACTCTTTGTCATTCCCGCGAAAGCGGGAATCCAGGAGGGTGGCCCGGCTGCTCCGTCAGCCGGGTTTCTATTATGCTTTTGTTTCCTGCATGCAATGGCTAGTCCAATAAAGCCATATGAAACCCGGGACTGAAGTCCCGGGCCACCCGTCGTTTGGATGAGCTTGAGACTGTCAGGGAGTTCGCCGAGAATCCCAACGAGTGTTTGCTGAGATTCCTTTAACCAAATCACTCATCCAGGACTAAAAAGGGGACACGTACCTTTTAATATTTAGCATAAACAGACTTGCTGGTCACCAACAGAAACTGGACGAAATTAAAAGGTACGTGTCCCCTTTTTAATTCTCTTCCAGGTTTCATCTCGTCGCAAACGCCACAAAACATCAATGCCCACAAGGATTTCAGCGTTTAGGAGGATGATCCCGCCAGTTCCAATTCCACCCGCCCGAACTCCGGATCGGCGTCCCAGACACGCACCTTCAGCTGTGATCCCGCCCTGTACAGCAGCTCCCCGCCGATCTCGACAAACGCCTCCAGCGAACGGTCAAAATAGACCTGTCCAAGGTCTTCCGCGAGGATCATTCCCTGTGCGCCGGTTCCCTCGATCTCAACGAACACACCTTTCGCAATCGCCTTGACGATCAGCCCCTCGAACTCCTCGCCGATCAAGTTCTTGAAGAACTCCGCCTGACGGATCCGCAGCGATTGGCGCTCCATTTCCTGTGCGGCACGTTCCCGCTCGCTCGACAGCTCGCAGGTCCGTTGCAGGGTCTCAACCTTGGTTGTTTTGTACTTTGCGGTCTTTTCAAGGTCGTCGAGCAAAATGCGGTGAACAACCAGGTCAGGGTAGCGTCGGATCGGACTGGTGAAATGGGTGTAGTTGACAAACCCCAACCCGTAATGGCCGATGTTCTCGGTGTTGTACTCCGCTTTCGCCATCGCACGCAGCGTGTGAATTCGTATCACCTCCGCGAGGGGATGGTCCGTCAGCGACGCGAGCCAATGGTTGATCTGTTTCGACGTGATCGAATCGAGATTTTTTCCGAACGGCCACGGAACATCGAGCCCCTTCACGGTCGCCGACAGTTCCTGGAGCTTATCCGGATCGGGACGGTCATGGATGCGGTAGACAAAGGCGTGCGCTCCGGCGCCCCGTTCCCGTGTCGCGTACTCGGTCACGGAACGGTTCGCGGCGAGCATGCACTCCTCGACGAGGTGGTTGGATTCGTACAACGGGCGGCGTTCGATCGCCACCGGGCGGTCATCCTCGTCGACGATGACTTCATATTCAGGTACTTCAAGGTTCAGTCCACCCTCACGAAACCGTTTCGCTCGCATCTCGCTCGCCAGCGCCGCAAGGTGATGCACCAGCGCGGCGAGGCTGTTCGATCGGAGAGGCGGCAGTGTGCTTCCCCACTTCTTCCGCCCCTGCTCGATCAGCTCCTGCACCTGGGCGTAAGTGAAACGTTTGCTGCTGCGGATCACACTGCGCACAGGGCGGGATGAAAGCACTTCGCCCTTCGAGGTCATCGTCATGAATACGCTGACCGTACGCCGTTCCTCCTCCTCTTTCAGGCTGCACAGGTTCGAGGAGAGGCGTTCGGGGAGCATCGGCAGCGTGCCGTGGGCAGTGTAGACGCTCGTCCCGCGTTGCCGTGCCTCTTTGTCGAGGGGTCCTCCAGGCCGCACATACCAGGAAACATCCGCGATGTGCACCCCCAGCTCGCAGGTGCCATCGCGATGACGGGTGAGACTGATGGCGTCGTCAAAATCGTGCGCCGACTCGGGGTCGATGGTCACCGTCAGCAGGTCACGGAGATCCTCGCGAATCCTGCCGATCTCGGTTTCGGGAATCGCACCGTCCGCGGCTTCCGCCTCATCAAGTGCCGCGTGGGCAAATTGTTCACGAAATTTAAACTGGGCGATCAACGCGGCAAAGCGTGCCTTGGGGTCCTCCGCCGGACCGAAGACACAGACGATCCTTCCCCGGGGACGGCGACTGTCGTCCATCCGTTCGACCTGAACACGGTCCCCGTCTTTCGCGCCACGTTTTTGATTTTCTGGTACTTCAAGCGGACCCTGAACCCTCGGATTGTCCGGGTAGACGAGCCCTCCACGTCCTGGCACCGCGACAAAACGACCCGTCACCGGAACGTCATTTCGCTCGAGAACACGGACCACCCGCCCCTGCGGCCCGCCGAAACGCCCCGCTCCCGTCAACGCGATCTCCACCTGGTCGCCGTGATGCGCACCCAACAATTTTGAGGCAGGGACGTATACGTCTTCCTCGCCTCGCCCACGACGGACAAACCCAAATCCTTTTTCCGCCAGTTCGAGGGTTCCCTGCACGAGACGATCGTCATCCCGTACCAGCGCCAGTTTCTTTCCCTTGATCCGTTGCAATCTCCCGTTCTTCAGCAGCGAGATCACCGCCTGTTGAATCACTTTCTGTTTGGATTGCGGCCACTGGAGCTGTTTCTGCAGGTCGCGGCTGCTGATCGCCGCCCGGGGATGAGCGTTGAACCAGCCGAGCACCGATTCCGAAGCGGCTTTTTGAAGATCAGACGATGGCCCTGGCGCTGAACGGTCTCGCTTTCGAGGTTTGGAAGGTCCGCGTTTGCGGGGCATGGGAGTCCTGTCAATTTTGTACAAACCGTTCAAAATAAAACGACCAGCGGATAACCGAGGCCGTTGTAATCACTGGTGTTACGGAACGCATCAAAACGACGTAAAACGAAGCCTATCGCGATGAGACGTCCGGTTTAACCCAGATAAGACGGGCGATCTCACGGTCCAGGGGAATTTCCCTGTCTTCCACGGAGAGGATTACTTCGCCGTTTTCCCGGTTCTTCAGACGTGTTACCACAGTTCCGGGAAACGCTCCAATTTCGCCGAGGTTGGTCAACAACCGCCTGTTTCGGCTATCGACGCGGCCGAGTTCCGCCCTCACCCCTTCTTCCAGGCGAGTCAGGGGGATCATGTCATGTTCCGGCAGATCGCCGTCGCTGTTCGGAATCGGATCACCGTGTGGATCGAATTGCGGACAACCGAGTACATTGTCGATCCGCTCAAGGAGTTTGTCGGAGACCGCATGTTCCAACACCTGAACCTCTTCGTGAACGTCATCCCAGGTGAATCCGAGGGTGCGCACGAGGAAGGTTTCCAGGAGACGATGGCGGCGGATCAGGCGAACGGCGACACTTCTGCCCTCGGCGGTCAATTCCGGCGGGCGGTAACGACGGTAGGAAACCCAACCCCGCTGGTGCAGACGCCGGAGCATGCCCGTCACCGACGGAGCCTTGACGCCGAACATTTTCGCAAGTTGACTCGACCCGACACGTTCTCCACTGCTCTCGAGCCGGTACAGTGTGAGCAAGTACTCTTCCGCGGAAGGGGACACCTTCATCCGCTTGCCAGCCATGCACTCTCCAGAAGTTAGCCGATGCGAAAAGCTATTCGGGTTCGGTCGTTGCGTCAAGCAGGGTTTTACCGAGAAACCACCCCGAGGAGACGCCCGATGACGGAACCTGCGGTCTTCTCGAAGGTTATATTGAACGGCTGATGGGCCGTCAACACGCGGTCCCACGTGTTGGGACCCGGGACGACAGGAGGAGCTGGATCGGGTTGAAGATTCTCGAACGCTACATCGTCCGCGAACACATCGCACCTTTTCTGATCAGCATTTCGCTGATCATGCTGCTGTTCACACTGAATCTGGCGTTCAGGATGCTCTCACGGATCGTCGGCCAGGGTCTCAGCGCCAGTGTTATTTTCGAATTCTTTTTCCTGAACCTCGCATGGATCATCACTCTCGCCATTCCGATGTCCGTTCTCGTTGCCTCGCTGATGGCCTTCGGACGGCTCGCTGGCGACCGGGAAATTGTCGCCTTGAAATCAACAGGACTTGGCATCGTCTGGATGATCCGGCCTGTGCTGCTGGCGGCGCTGCTCGTCTCGGCGTTCTCCCTTTATTTCCAGGATCAGGTGTTGCCGGACATGAACCTCCGCAACAAACTGCTGACCCGTTCGATCCGTCAGAAAAAACCCAATGTCGCCCTGCGGGAAGGGACGTTCACGCGGGATATTCCGAACCAGACGCTACTCGTTCAGCATATCGACCCGGTAACGGAGTGGCTTCACAACCTGACCATCTTTGACGAATCGAACCCCAGCAATCTTTCCACGGTCAAAGCGGACAGCGGGCGGCTGGCCTATATCGATACGCTCGGGATGTACCAGTTCCGTCTTTACCGGGGCGAAATTCACCAGATGAAGCGTGAAGATCCAGAGACTTATGAAATCCTCCGTTACGACCGCGCGCTGTTCCGCGTCGACAGCCCGGAGCAGATCCTGCAACGGCATGAACGCGGATATCGAAGCGACCGGGAACTTGGTCTCGCCGATCTTCAGAATCGGATCAAAGAGCTCAAGGGGTTGAAAAGACCTGAGCGTTTTCAGAAACAGATCAACCGGTACAGGGTCGAGTACCACAAGAAATTCGCCATCAGCGCGGCGGCCATCGTTTTCGTGCTCGTCGGTGCACCTCTCGGCATCAAATTGACTCACGGCGGCCTGGGAGTTTCGGGGCCTCTCGCCGTCCTCTTCTTTCTGGTCTACTGGACGTTTCTGATCGGGGGCGAGGACGTTGCGGACCGTGGCCTGATTCACCCCGCCCTCGCCATGTGGCTGCCGAACATCATCCTGGGAATCATGGGCGTGCTGCTGATTCGCGGAGAGATGCGCCAGCATACAACCATCCGTCTCCCCTGGCAGCGACGTGGAAACGAGGCGGATACCCTTGGCGGATGGAGCAGATTGACCGAAGAGCAGATCCGCCATTTCGCAGATTCCGCGACATATCCTTCGAACGCAACCGGACAGGTGGAAGAATCTCCGCAACGTGACGTGGGGGACGGCCATGCAGCTCCTTGACCGCTACGTCACCAAACGCTTTTTCACCTTCCTGCTGATGTCTGTCCTCGCCTCAATGACCATCTTTCTCGTCGTCGACCCCATCGATAACCTTGACAAGTTCCTCGACAAACAGGTTCCGACAGCGGAGATCATCCGTTATTACGTTCTCTACATCCCGTATATCATCTACCTCGTCTATCCGGTGGCCGTGTTGCTCGCGACGATGTTCTGCATCGGCGGACTCACCAGTTCCAACGAGCTGGTCGCAATGACCGCTTCCGGCGTTCCCCTCTGGCGGCACCTGTTCACCCTCTCGACCATCGGCCTGCTGCTCTCCCTGATGATGTTCTGGTGGGGGGAAACTATCGTTCCCGAGACGAACCGCGAGCGTCTCGCCATCTGGCGGCAGCAGGTGCGGAATCGAGAGGATTGGCGGCTTACCGATCAGGGACAGGTTTACCTGCAACCCGGCCCCGGGCGTGTGCTCCATCTGGATGTTTACCGACCCACCGAGGAGACCGGCTACGGCGTGGACCTCTACACTCTCGAAGGCGACCACATCGCCCGGCGAACGTCTGCGGCGACAATGACTCACGACTCCCTCGGCTGGGTGCTCCACCGGGTCATCAATCGAACCTTCAGCCAGCACGACCGCGAGAAGGTTTCGCGGGTTGATTCGATGCGGGTACAACTCTTCATCGAACCCATTGACATGCTCGAACTGAAAGTGGAACCCGAAGAGATGTCGATGGAGGAGTTGAAACGGTTCGCCGACCGGATCGAACGGAATGGAGGAAAATCGGATCGCTGGCGTGTGGACATCATGGGCAAGATCGCCAACCCCTTCGCCGGATTCATCATCATCCTCTTTGGCGTTCCCGTTTCCGCCGTGCGCCGTCGCAGCGGAGTGATTTTCGGAGTCACTCTCTCGCTTCTCATCACCTTCGTCTACTTCGGCCTGACACAGGTGGGCAAGGTTCTCGGGTACAAGGATGTCCTCGGCCCCTTCCTCGCCGCATGGCTCGGAAACATTGTCTTTCTGGTCATCGGAATCGTTCTCTACCGCCGCGCTCCACGCTGATCGCCATCGAAAGATTTCGTTTCTGCGATGATCGAAGTGCCCGATTCCACTGTGGGACTGACTTCGGTGACAAATACGGACAGGACGGCCCAGATTTCAATGAAGCCGGAGTCTCCCTCCCGGCAACCACGGGTGGCCCGGGTGGCTTGTCCACCCGGGTTTCACGGGGCATTGGAACCCACCCGTTGTGGCAGGTCCTTAGCGATGTATGGCCCGATGGGTGGCCCGGTCAGCTCGTTTGCTCACCGCAGCATGTCCTTTCAAGCAAAGGCGAACTGGCCGGGTCTCTCCAATGGTTTTGCATGCACTTTCTCTCGATCGCTCCCTCCAAACCCCTCTCCCC